>JBDSNC010000221.1:0-58193 GCA_039915545.1 Luteolibacter sp. | reverse complement strand
AATGCAGCGACGCTCACTCGGGCAGGAGGAGGACCAGTGGTTTGCCAGACCAGACGGGATTCGTGGGATCGAGCAGGTTTTTGCCGTTGAGCATGACTTGGCCGGTCGCGCGGTCGATCGGCAGGGATCTGACGCTGTTGTCCGACCAAAGAATGACGGCCTTTCCATCGAAAGGCTTGTAATCGAAGTGATCCGTTCCGGAGATGAACGGGGTCATCGCGATCGGCCGCGGAGTCTTGTCCTTGGGGTCGAGATTTTCGACGTAGGCGAATGCACACTCGCCTTTTTCAAGCGCCTGGTCGCCAGTAAAAACATTGTCTGGCGCGTGCATGCCTTGGGCGTGGGCGTAGAAAAACATCTCCGTTTGCGAAATTTCGGCCCGGATCAACTGCCGGAACCGTGCGTTCGAGGACCTTCCCGACACCGCTGGCGACCCGGTGTTTGCGGCAACTTTCGCCACCGTGTCCTCGTTCGGAAATGCGCCATACTCCGATTCAAATTCGAACAACGCCAATCCTAACTGACGTGCGCTGCTGACTGCCTGCGTCTGATCCGCCTTCTTCCGCTGGCGAATCACCAACGGCGCGGTGAGCCCTGCCAGAAACGCGATGCCGATGATGAAAATCCCGACATAGCCTGTGACCAGTCCTGCGATCGCCAGACCGCTGCCGGTTTCAGCCCCGTTTGATCTCTTGATCCTCCCCAACGCCAGATGCCCGCAGATCACCCCCGGAATGCCGGTCAGGCCGAGGCAGAGAAACGAGAGAATCCCCAAAACGAGACTCCAGATCGCCAGGCCGCAAGTCCGCGGAGTCTGATGCGGCGCTCCGGGTCCGGCGGTCGTCCCAGCGGCGATTCCCGGAACGCTGGCGAGAGCCACCCACCCCGGCGCGCCGGGATACCATGCGAGGTCGCCCGGCAGATAAACGCCGTTTGCCAGTCCGGCAATTACCTGCTCGATGGGAAACGGGCCGATCGGCTGACCATTGTGCTGAAGGGTGATCTGCATGGGGATTCGGAGTTTTTCGACTGCGGGAGCCGACACCCTGTGCCCCGGCAATCCCGCGAATTTTTGTTAGGATGACCGGCTTGCGGATCCGTTCAAGACGGAAATCTCAATGAGTCGCATGTCGCGGGTTGCGCGGGGGCCATTCGTGGCTAGGATTCGCCCGCACGGGCGGACGGCCGTGGATTCCATTCTATTTCACGCATGATCGGTCTCGCTCTTAAAATGCTCTTCGGCGATACGGCCAAGTATTTGATGCTGGTGGCAGGCTTGTTTTTCGCCACCTTTCTCATCGTCCAACAAGCGTCCGTTTTCTGCGGATTGATGCTGTGGACGACGGCGACTTTGAAAAACGTGGCCGCTCCGATCTACGTGGTGGAGGAGCGGGTGGAGCAGATCAACGAAACGAATCCGATGCGCGATACCGACGTGGCGCGAGTCCGCTCGGTGTCCGCAGTGCGTTGGGCGATGCCGCTTTACTCGGGCATCCAGCGGGTGCGGATCGGCAACGGCGCTTACAAAACGGTGCAGCTTGTGGGGATCGACGCCGCTTCACTGGCGGGTGGGCCTGCCCGGCTGGAGCACGGACACCTCGAGGACCTGCGGCTGCCGAACACGGTGGTGATCGACGAACTGGCGGTGGAACGGCTTTCGGTCGACAAGGCGCATCCTATCGGAATCGGCGCGGTTTTCGAGATCAACGATGTCGAGGCGCGGGTGGTGGGAATCTGCAAGGCGATGCGCTCGTTCACCGGCGGTCCCTACATCTGGACGACCTACGAGCGCGCTCTGCAATACTCGCCGCAATCGCGGAAAATGCTGTCTGCTGTGATCGCCGCTCCCGTCGCTGGCATGTCGGTGGACGACGCTGCGGCGGAGATTGAAAAGCAAACCGGTCTGCGCGCTTACGTGAACCGGGATTTCGGCAGCAACTCGAAGGATTTCAACACATCCACGGTCTGGTGGTATGTGAAAAACACCGGCATCCCGATTTCCTTCGGCACGACGGTGGTGATCGGTTTCATCGTCGGTGTGGCGATCGCCTGTCAGACGTTTTACGCCTTCGTCCTCGATAACTTGAAACATCTCGGCGCGCTCAAGGCGATGGGAATGTCGAATTTCCGGCTGAGCATGATGCTGATTTTCCAAGCACTGACCGTCGGGCTGATCGGCTTCGGACTCGGCCTGCTGGCGACTGCCGGCTTCGCGATGGGCGCGCTGGAAAAAGGCCAGCCGCCATTCAGCATGCCGTGGCAGATCCCGGTGGCGGCGTTCTGCGTCATCCAGGTGATCTGCATGCTCGCCGCTCTGATGGGCATCATCCGCCTGAGTCTCTACGAACCCGCCATGGTCTTCCGTGCCTGATCCATCCACATCCTCCAACCGCATCGTCGTCGATGTCCGCGCTGTCGAAAAAAGTTTCGGCGACGGACCGGACAGGATCCACGTGCTCAAGCAGGTGGACTTCCAGGCGCAGACCGGCGAGATCACCATGCTGGTCGGTCCGTCCGGTTGTGGGAAAACCACGCTGCTCAGCGCCATCGCCGGCACAATGCGGGTCGAGAGTGGTGAAATCGACGTGTTCGACAACGCGCTCCAGAAAATGTCAGGCAGCGCGCTCACCCGCTTCCGCGCGCGGAACATCGGGTTCATTTTCCAACAATTCAATCTCATCCCCACCCTGACCATCGCGGAAAATGTCGGAGTTCCCCTGCTCATCCAGGGAATCTCCAGCAGCAAGGCACTGAAACGGTCGCGTGAGGTTCTGGAGCGCGTCGGCCTCGGACCGCGCTGGAAGGAACGTCCCAACAAACTATCAGGCGGTCAGCAGCAGCGGGTGGCCATCGCCCGCGCGCTGGTGCACGAACCGCCTCTTGTCATTTGCGACGAGCCTACCGCCGCGCTCGACGCCCAGAACGGCGAGATCGTGCTCGACCTTTTCCGCCAGGTCGCCCGCTCGCCGGAGCGCGCGGTGATCATCGTGACGCACGACAACCGGATTTTCTCCTACGCCGACCGGATCGCCCGCATGGACGACGGCGAGATCGTGGAAGTCACCGAACAGTCCCAGAAAGAGCCGCCGCATTTCATCCACGAACACGCTCACTAGAGAAGTTGATGGTCGGAGGTTGATGGTTGATAGAAAGACAACAACCGCTTCCTCGACCTCTTCGCCATCAACAATCAACCATCCACTATCAACCCTCTTATGAACCTCCTGTCGAAAATCGTCCGCTACGGCTCCATCCTCCTCGCCATTTTCGGGGTCGTGGCGATCGTGAACGTCTCGCATCTCCAGGCCGCCCGTGCGATGCCGCCGCCCGGTGAGCCACCGGTTCCGCCGCCGGCGAAGCCCTATGAGCATGCGGTCGCAGCGACGGGAATTCTCGAAGCGCTGAGCGAAAACGTGGCCATCGGTGTTCCCCTGCCCGGCCTCGTCACTGAAGTGCTCGTAAAGGTGAACGACGTGGTGAAAAAGGATCAGCCGCTTTTCAAACTCGATGACCGCGACCTCCGCGCCGAGTATTTGTCCACCCAAGCCCAACGCGAAGTGGCGCAGGCCCAGATCGGCGTCAGCGAGGCGCAGCTCGCAAAATTGGAATCCCAGCTCGGCCGTCTCGCCGCCGTCGTCGACAGCCGCGCCGTGAGCCGTGACGAACTGGAAAACCGCAAACAGGACGTCGCGGTCGCCAAAGCCCAGCTCACCGCAGCGCAAGCCCAGCTCGCCGCATCCGATATTTCACTGAAGCGCATTTCCATGCTCATCGACCGCCTCACCGTGCTCGCCCCGCGCGATGGCGACATCATCCAGCTCAACATCCGCGCAGGCGAATACGCCGCCACCTCGCCGAAAAATCCCGCTATCATTCTTGGCGAAACCAACAGACTTCAGGTCCGCGCTGACATCGACGAACAGAACGTCACCCGCATCCGCAAGGGCCAGAGCGCTTACGGTTATCTCAAGGGCGACCCGAAAGTCACCTTCCCGCTCGAATTCATCCGCGTGGAACCCTATGTCATCCCGAAAGTCTCCCTCACAGGTTCCAGCACCGAACGGGTGGACACGCGGGTGCTTCAGGTGATTTACTCCCTCGCCCGGCCGACCGATCCTCCCCTCTACGTCGGGCAGCAGGTCGACGTCTTCATCGAAGCTCCTGATAGAAAATGAATCCGCCCACGCCAACAGCACCGCCCGATTGGATCGCCTTGAGCCGTGAGCTCAAGTCCATCGCCGAAGCCGGACTGCGCTATGCGGAAGGCTCGTATGACTTGGAACGCTACAAGCGGCTGCACGAAATTTCCTCGCTGCCGATGCAGTGCGCCGCACCTGATTTCAACTGGCCTCATGAATTCGGCTACGCCACGCCCAAGGTGGATGTGCGCGCTGCGGTGATCGATGAAAACGGCCTAATCCTTCTCGTGCAGGAGGAATCTTCCGGACTCTGGACGCTCCCCGGCGGTTGGGCCGATCTCAATTTCAGCCCCTCGCAAAACGCCGTGAAGGAAGTCCGCGAGGAATCCGGGATCGAGGTGGAGGTGGTGAAACTCATCGCCTGTTGGGACAAGGACCTTCAAGGCCACCCGCGCCAGCCGGAGCATGTTTACAAACTCGTTTTCCTCTGCCGCGCAACCGGTGGAAAACTCACCACCAGCTACGAAACGACCGGTGCGGATTTCTTTCCCGCCAACTCCCTTCCCCCGCTCTGCCCTTACCGCGCGGCCCAGCACTATCTCGACCTCGCCTGGCAGCACGCCGCCGACCTATCACTTCCCACCGCTTTCGACTGAGTCATGAAACCTCACCTGCTACTGCTTCCCACCGCCCTGCTTCTCGGCTCGTGCACCCTTGGTCCGGATTTCCTAACGCCAGGCGCTTCGGGCGGCACCAAGTGGAAGGAAGGCCAGACCACTCCCAACAGCCGCCTGCCCGACAACTGGTGGCGGCTCTTCAACGACGGTGATCTGAACCGCCTCGTGGACCGTTCCCTCGCCGCGAACAACGATCTCGCTGCCGCCAAGTCACGTGTGGACACCGCGCGCGCGCTGGTCGGAGTCGATCAGGCGCGGCTTTTCCCGACGCTGGACCTTCTCGGTTCCGCCGGAGTTTCCCGCAGCTCTCAGGATGTCGCCGGAGGAGGCGCGCCCGCCGGAGTGGCCATCGATCTGGACTCGCAGCATTACCGCAGCACTTTCAATCTGGCCTACGATCCCGATCTGTGGGGACGCAACAAGCGCCTGATAGAATCCTCATCCGCGCAAGCCGCCGCAGCAGAAGCCTTGTTGGACTCTCAACGTCTCGGTGTGGCCACGGAAGTCGCCCGCCAGTATTTCATCCTCCGCGGCCTCGACGCCCAGGAAGCGGTCGTGCTGGACACCATCAAGAGCCGCAAGGAGGCCTTTGATCTTCAGAAATCCAAGCTCGACGCCGGACTCGTCGACGGACTTTCCACCAGCCAGGCGAACACCGAACTGGAACTCGCCAACAACGACCTGGCCGCCGTCCAGCGCCAGCGCGGATCGGCCGAGCACGCGCTCGCCGTCCTGTGTGGCACACGCCCTTCCGACTTCTCGGTTTCCACCCGTGTCTCCAACAAAGCCCTTCCCGACATCCGCGCCGGGCTTCCCGCGGATGTGCTCAACCGCCGTCCCGACGTCCGCGCCGCGGAACAACAACTCCGCTCGGCCAACGCGCAGATTGGCGTCGCGGAAACCGCGTTCTATCCGAATTTCAGCCTCACCGCAGGCGGTGGTTTCGAGTCGCTTGACGTGAAACGGTTCCTCGATTGGGAAAACCGGGTGCTTTCGTTAGGAGCTGGCGTTGCCGCACCACTCATCGACGGCGGCGCAAACTCGGCAAACTACAAAGCCTCGCTCAGCCGCTATGACGAAGCGCTCGCCAACTACCGGCAGACGCTGCTCATCGCCTTGCGCGAGGTGGAGGACGCGCTGACCGATTTGAAAGGCTTCGCCCGCTCCCGCTCCTCGTTGGAGGCGGCTCTGACGAGTGCCTTGGATTCAAGACGCCTCGCCCAGGAACGTTTCGACAAGGGCCTGACCAACTACCTCGAAGTCGTCACCGCCGATCGCACGGTGCTTCAGGTGCGCCTGACCATCAGTCAGCTCGACGCTCAACAGCGCATCACCCTCGCCGCCCTCGCCAAAGCCCTCGGCGGTGGTTGGAGTGGCAAATAACCCGTTTCCCTAACATTCATGTGGCGCCTTCTGTTCCTGTTTTCCGCGATTGCGATCGCGGCCGTTCTCATCGCCCGCTGGTGGTTCGGCCTGCGCGTACTTCTCACCGAGGGCAAGCGCCCGTGCCGCTGCGATCTCGCGCGTTGGATGCCCTCTCCGGAGGATGCCGCCGTCATTCATCGCGCCGAGGGAACCGCTGATGAGTTTGGCAAACAGCTCCGCCAGAAAGCCCTCGCCGAATGGAAGGAACTCGATCCCAAAGGAGCGGCATCGCGCGAAAGCTCGCAGCGCTTCGGCCTGGCCGTGCCACCGCTCAGCGGAATCGTCGCGCTGATGGCGATGTTCGTCGCAAAAATTCCCATTTTCGGCGCGCTCGCCGCGTTTCTCGCAGCCACCTCGCTCTCAGCGGTTCTGGGAATGCTCTCGCTCGCCCCGGAACTGCAAGCCATCATGTCCGCCGCCCGCAAACTGCGTGAGAACAAGAGTTTCCCCAACCGCGACGACGAGGACGCCGTGATCCAATGCGCGATCGCCCATGCGTGGAAGGAATCGATCCCGCCGATCTTGAAAATGATACAGAAGTAGCGGCTCAGGCTCCGAGATAACAGGCCTGCACCTGTGGATCCTGTTTGAGCTGCGCCGACGGGCCTTCCAACAGAACCTTACCGGTTTCCAGCACATAGGCGTAGCTGGAAACATCGAGCGCGAGATTGGCGTTCTGCTCGACGAGCAGAATGGTGAGTCCCTGCTCACGGTTGATCTCGACGATGCGCTCGAAAATCGTCTTCACCAGCAGCGGAGCGATGCCGAGTGATGGTTCGTCGAGCATGAGAAACTTTGGCTTGCTCAACAGCGCGCGGCCAATGGCGAGCATCTGCTGTTCACCTCCCGACAGCGTTCCCGCCGCCTGATTCTCGCGTTCCTTGAGACGTGGAAAAAGCCCGAAGACATACTCCGTCTGCTCGGCGATCCATTTCTTGTCACGCTGAAGATACGCGCCCATCCGGAGATTCTCGTGCACCGTGAGATTCGCGAAAACCATCCGCCCTTCAGGCACATGACAGAGGCCCTGGCCGACAATCTGGTTGGGCGCGAGTTTGGAAATATCCTTGCCATCATAGGTCACCGTCCCGGTGGATTTCACCAACCCTGAGAGAGCCCGTAACGTCGTCGATTTCCCAGCACCGTTAGCCCCGATGAGCGTGACGATGCTTCCTTTCGGAACCTTCAAGGAAACGCCGTGAAGCGCTTTGATCGCGCCGTAGCTGACATTGAGATTTTCGACGGAGAGCAAGGGAGTTGATGGTTGAGAGTTGATGGTTGATGGCAAGAGGAAGAAAAGATTCAGACTTCGCCAATTAACGAACGACGCAAACCGCTGAGCATGCGTCCCTGTTCCTCTGCAGCGAGATAGATTTCTTCAAATTCTTCCGGCGAAAGCATTCCCTGATTCCAACTGATGAATGATTGAGACACGACCTCAAAAAGAGAACCAGTGGCGATCTCCACAAACCGGGCGAAGTCCTTTTTGGAATTTCGTGCGCTGCCTTCCGCGATGTTTGAAGAAATGGACACTGCCGCGCGACGCATCTGGTTGGTGAGTCCGAAACGCTCGTCGGACGGAAAATCGCGAGTGATCGAGTAGACCGTGTCCGCGAAGTGAATGGCTTTCTCCCAAACTTCAAGTCGTTCAAATCCAAACATGGTGTTCTTTCTGTTCTGGTTTGCTCTTTTCTTAACCATCAACTATCAACCATAGACCATCAACTAAACCGCCGCGGCTCCCAGGTAGGCTTCGATGACTTTCGGGTGGCACTGGATTTCCTTAGGCGTTCCTTCGGCAATCTTGATGCCGTATTCGAGGACGGCGATGCGTTCGCAGATGCCCATGACGACCTTCATGTCGTGTTCGACGAGCAGGACGGAAAGCTGATAGCGCTCCTTGACGAAGCGGATGAGGCGCATGAGGTCTTCCTTTTCGGACGGGTTCATGCCGGCTGCGGGTTCATCGAGGAGGAGAAGCTTCGGGCGGGTGGCAAGGGCGCGGACGATTTCGAGACGGCGCTGGTCACCGTAGGGAAGTGAGACGGCGAGTTCGTCGCGCTGCTGGGAGAGGTCGAAGATTTCCAGGAGTTCGAGCGCGTTCTTCTCGGTTTCCGCTTCGGCGGTTTTCCAGCCTTTGCCGCGCCAGAGGGCGCTGAAGTAGCCCTCGCCATTGTGGAGGCGGGCGGCGACGCGGATGTTGTCGAGCACGCTGAGACTAGCAAAGAGCCGGATGTTCTGGAAGGTGCGGGCGATGCCGTGGGCGGCCAGACGGTTCGGCTTGATGCCGAGCGTGTCTTTTCCGGCAAAACGGATCTGGCCGCTGGTCGGTTGATAGACGCCGGTGATCATGTTGAACGCCGTCGTTTTTCCAGCGCCGTTCGGACCGATGAGTCCGATCAACTCCCCTTCCCCGACGGTCAGGGAAAATTCAGACACGGCGGTGAGCCCGCCGAATTTGATGGTGGCTTTTTCAAGTTCCAACAAAGGCGTGCTCATGACGATTTCCGGCGGGTGGGGATGAGCGAGAAAAGTCCGGCAGGACGCAGCAGCATCAGCAGGATGATGAGCAGCGAGTAAACGATCATCCGGTATTCCGAGAAGTCGCGCAGAAACTCGGGCATCAGCGTGAGCAGGATGGCGGCGGCGATGACACCCACCGTGCGCCCCATCCCGCCAAGGATGACCATGACGACGATGTCGATGGATTTCACCCAGTCGAAACCGGTGGGTGATAGAAACTGCTTGTGATGCGCATACAAGCCACCGGCGATCCCGGAAAAGAAGGCTCCCGTGACGAAGGCGATGACCTTGGTGCGGGTGGTGTCGATGCCGTTGGATTCCGCGGCGATCTCGTCGTCATGCACAGCGATGAAGGCCCGGCCGTAAGTGGAGTTCACCAAGGCGGAAATTGCGTAAATCGTGAGGGCGGCGAATCCGAAGGTCCATCCGAGGTTCGTGAGCTTCGGGATGCCCTTTAGTCCGCTGGCGGCTCCGATTGCTTCAGTGTTTTGGGCAAAAACCCGGATGATTTCACCAAACCCGAGCGTGACGATGGCGAGATAATCGCCGCGAAGTCGCAGTGACGGGATGCCGACCAACAATCCAACGAACGCAGCCAGCAATCCGCCGGCGGCGAGCGACATCGGAAAATACCAGAACGCGCCCGCCATCTGCGGATAGGTCAGTGAGATCCATGCCGAGAAATATCCGCCCACTGCCATGAATCCGGCATGACCGAGGCTGAATTGGCCGGTGTGCCCGTTGATCAGGTTCAGGCTGGTGGCGAGGATGATCGCGATGCCCACGTCGATGGCGACGCCGAGATAGTAGCGGTTGAACTGCGGGGAGAAATAGGAAACCAGGACCGCGAGCGCGATTCCCAACAACAGCCAGCGTTTTGCTCCGGGTAACAGCATCAGACTTTCTCAACGGAAGAGCGGCCCAACAGACCGGCGGGTTTGAAAAGAAGGATCAGGATCAGGATCCCGAAGGCGATGGCGTCGCGATAACTCGAAAGCCCGGGGATACCACCGGCGAAGGCATCGAGCATACCCAACAACACGCCACCGAGCACCGCCCCCGGCAGATTCCCGATACCGCCGAGCACCGCTGCGATGAAGGCTTTCAATCCCGGCTGCACGCCCATCAGCGGCTCGATGCTTGGGGATTTCATCGAGTAAAGGATGCCGGCGATCGCGGCCAGTGCCGATCCGAGACCAAAGGTGAACGAGATGATGCGGTTGACCGGCACGCCCATCAGCAGCGCTGCCTGCTGATTGAAGGAAACCGCGCGCATCGCGGTGCCGACGCGGGTTTTTTGGACAATGAACCACATCACCGCGAGCAGGAAGATCGTCACCGTCACCGTCAGGATATCATTGCTGGAAACGATGAGTTCGCCGAAATGGTAGGACTTCTCCGGCAGCAGTTGGGGAAACGGCTGCGGCGAGGCACCGATGACTTTTTCGTTCTGTGCGGTATATTCGATGAGCAGCGAAACACCGATGGCCGTGATCAGCACCGTGAGTTTCGGACGATTACGCAGCGGCCGGTAGGCAAGGCGCTCGATGGTCATGCCGATGCTTGCGCAAATGGCGGCAGCGATCACGAACACCATGATGCAGCCGAGCACTGATTGGTTGCCGAATACCTTCTCAATCTTCGGCGCGATGTAAAACGCCGTGAACGCCCCCAACATCAGCACGTCGCTGTGCGCGAAATTGATGAAACGCAGCACCCCGTAAACCATCGTGTAACCGAGGGCGATCAGCGCGTAGATGGCTCCCAGCCCGAGCCCGTTGATGGTTTGCTGGAGGAAATCCACTGGTGGGTTGATGGTCTATGGTTGATTGTTGATAGGAAGAGGAAAAGATTGACTGGCTGAATCGGAGCGAAGCGATATCCACTTCTTTCTATCAACTATCAACCACCCACCATCAACTTCCTCAAGGCATCACAGTCGCCTTGTAAGTGAACTTGCCGTCCTTGATCTGAATGAAAACGAGCGGCTTGTCCGCATCGCGGCTGGCGTTGATGGAGAATTTTCCGCCCGCACCGGAGAAGTCCTTGGTCGAGGCGATCGCACCACGCAGGGCGGTGGACTCGGTGGTGCCGGCGCGCTTGATCGAATCCGCGAGGACCATGGCGGAGTCGTAGCCGAGGACCGCCATGGCGTCCGGGGTCTTGCCGTTGAAGCGTTTTTTGTAGGACTCCACGAAGGCGAGCATTTCCGGAGTGCCTTGTTCCGGTGAGCAATGGGTGGAGAAATAAGTGCCTTCCACGGCTTCCTTGCCGATGGTGAGCAGGCTTTCACCTTCCCAGCCATCGCCACCGAAGATCGGAATTGTAATGCCGAGCTGCTTGGCCTGGATGCAGATGAGGGCGACATCACTGTAATAGCCGGGAAGGAAAATCGCGTCCGGAGCGGAGGATTTGATGGAGGTGAGTTGGTTTTTGAAATCCTTTTCACCGCCGTTGTAGTCGAGCTCGATCGTCAGTTTGCCACCGTTGCTGGCGTACTTTTCCTTGAAGTTCTTGGCGAGGCCCTTGCTGTAATCGCTCTTCACGTCGGTGAGGATCGCCACTTTGTTCGCCTTCAGGTTGTTGGTGGCGAAGTTCGCGAGCGCCGCGCCTTGGAAGGTATCCGTGAAGCAGACGCGGAAAATGTAGTCGCCCACCTGCGTCACCGCAGGGTTTGTGGAGGACGGCGATATCATCGGAATCTTGCTCTGCTGGCAGATCGGCGCGGCTTCCAGCGAGCGACTGGAGGCGACTTCACCGAGAATGGCGACCACGCCGTCCTTGGAAATCAGCTTGTTCACGGCGTTCGCCGGCTCGCCCGCCTTCGTCTGATCGTCTTCCGTGAGCAGTTCGAGCTTTTTCCCGAGCACCCCGCCCTTGGCATTGAGTTCCTCGATCGCGAGTAACGTGCCCTCGTGCGATGAAACGCCGAAATTCGCTTCCTTGCCGGTGAGCGAGGCGAATTCGCCGACCTTGATGGTGTCTCCGCCTCCGGATTTGCACCCGACAAGGGCACTGGCGAGGGCGGCGACGGCGGGGAGGATGAGGTATCTGGATTTCATACGGCTGCTATGAGAAGAGTGGCCCGCAAACTAGGAAACTCGCTCCGGGTGCGCAACAGCATTTTGCATGCCTTAAAGATCCGTAGGAAATGCGGGTGAATTCCGACAACCGCAGCGCAAACCGACCAGACCGATGTGGCAGCACAACGCTCTAAGCGGCATCTTGGTTTCGAGGGAGACCGCACAGGAGACAGCGCGGACCACGGGAAGCCTCAACCGAACGACGCCCTCAGCCAGCCATCCACCGCGTCGATGATTTTCGGATAGTCGGTTTCTTCGAAGGAGTGGCTGCCGCCGGGGATTTCGATGAAACTTTTCTCGCAGATGGCGGCTTCCAAGGCATCGCGGCTGTCCTGGATGGGGACGAGGTCGTCCGCTTCGCCGTGGATGAGGAGCCAGGGTTGGGGGACGGCTTCGGCAGCGGAGAGCGTGTTCTCGATGGATTTCAGGTCAGCGACAAATTTTTCGGAGAGCGGATACTCCTCCTCGTCCCACATGAGGCCGGCACCGGGCACGACATCGCCGAATTCCCGGGCGACGAAAGCGGCCGTGTGGGTCATCCCGGCGAGCGAGACGAGGGCGCAGATCCGCATGTCGCGGGCGGCGGTGAGAACGCCGACAGCACCACCCATGCTGTGACCGGCGTAGGCGACTTTCACATCGTTCGGCACGGCATCAAGCACCGCTTGGAGATCGGCGATTTGTTTGGTGACGCAGGAGTCGGTGAAATTTCCCTCGGATTCGCCGTTTCCCGTGTAGGAAATCCGCAAACAGGGCCAGCCGCGGGCGGCAAGACCGTTGGCAAGGGCGACGAGCAGCGGACGGTCCTTGTTTCCCGTCAGGCCGTGGCCGAGGATCACAAGGGCGTCGGCGCGGGTGCCGGGGTGAAAGCTATGGTCGATCCGCTCGTCGTGGCGGTTACGGATTTCGGAGGAGGTCATCATAAGGTGGGAAGGTCGAGACCGGCGCGGTCGGGAAATGTTAGCTCCGCGATTCCGGATTTGTCGAGCCCGCCGATTCCCAATTCAATCATCTTGCGGTACTGGGCTTCCGTCGCATCGGAAAGCGGGACGAGAACGCCGGCCTCGTGGGCCAGACTGTTCGCGATGCCACTGTCCTTGGCGGCGTGGGCAGCGGAGAAAAAACAGTCGTGCTCGCGGGTGATCATGTCTTCGCCGTCCGTTTCAAGCACGCGGGAATTCGCTCCGGTCTGGGAGAAAACCTCTTTCAGCACCTGCAGATCGAGCCCCAGCGCCATGCCAAGCCCGAGTCCTTCCGCGAGACCGGCGGTATTGATGTTCATCACCATGTTCACCAGCGCCTTGATTTTCGCCGCATGGCCGATGGGGCCGACATGGCGCAGCGAGGCGGAAATATCCTTCAGCAGCGGCTCGTGTTTCTCAAAAACCTCCGCATCGCCGCCGACCATCAGGTACAGCGTGCCCTGCCGCGCCTGTGGGATGCTGGATGCCATGCTCGCCGCGAGAGTGGTGGCACCGGCTTCCGTCGCAGCTTCCGCAGCGGCTTCGTGAGTAGCCGGACTGACGGTGGCGCAGTTGATGAAAGTTTTGCCCGCCGCGCCTTTCAGAAGCGATTCAGGACCGTCGAAAATCCCGTGCATCGCCGCGTCGTCGGTGACCACAGTGAAAATCACGTCGCTGGCGGCGGTCACCTCCGCGAGAGTCGTCGCAGCGACGGATCCGAGTTCAAGCGCCAGCGAATCCGCAGACGCCGCGTGCTGGTCATAGATCGCCGCGACCGGGTAACCCAAGTCTGCAAGGCGGCGCGCCATGTTCGCGCCCATTCTCCCGACACCGACAAATCCTACGGAAACTTTGTTCATCGCCGCGAACCTGAACGCAGAAAAGTTGTCCCGCAACCCGAAGTTTCCCCAATTCCCCTTGTCGATCAAAGCGAGGGAGCAGGTGCGGCCACCTCCTCCATCCGGAGGTAATCGTAGAGCACACCCTGATGCCAGGCGCTGCCGCTGAGTCGGAACTGGAGCACGTTTTCTCCGGTTTTCAGACGCGCGGCGGGGATGTCCAAGGCTTTTTCGAACCACATCCCGCGGCAGGAGTCGCGGTGCATCGTGCCGTCCTCGGGAAGCGCCAGCGTGGTGCCGATCTGCGAGCCGTTGAGCAGGAAAGCCAGCTTCGCCCCCTCGCGGGAGCCGCAGAAGGAAACCCTCAGGCGTGTGCCGTTCGCCGGAATGGAATCGAGGGAAAATCTCACCGTCCACGTCGAGGGCCCGAGCACCTCGCAATCCGCCGATAGATCCAGCGGCTGGCAGAGGTGCCAGTCCTTTTTCCAATCGCTTTTGCCGACGGCGTAATCGACGCCGTTCGGGAAGTCGGTCTTGAATTTCAGATAGTTCCCCCAGTTCCAATATTGGTCACCGTTTCGGAACTCGGCGGCGCTGCGGTCCGGGATGCCGATCTCCCACAGCGTCGGCCCCGCGCGCTGCGGCACCCAGCGGATCTCGTCCATTTTCTCCGATCCTCCGGCGGTGATTACAACCGCGAGTTTCACAAATTCTCCCAACACCCCATCCGCGAAGGCGTGTAGCTCGTAGCTTCCCGGACGCACGGCGGGCAGGGAAAAAGATCCGTCCGCAGCGGCCTCGGTCCAGTATTGATAGAATTTCCCATCACGCTGCCAGCCGATGTTTTCGCGAGGTCCGCGCATGCCGCCTGAAGGATATTCCGGCGCGACCAGTCCCACATGGATGCGGCCGGGGTGGGAAAATTTCTCATCAACCGAGATTTTCCCCGCTATCCCGCCACGTTCGGCAACAGCAGGGTAAAGCTCGTCGTGCATCCACGGGTAAGGCCACGCCTTGCGCTCGACGGCTGCCTGCTGGCGGGCTTGATCCCACAGTTTTGCGGGTTCCGCACCGTGATTGAAATGAATGGCGAACGGGCCGATCACCTTCGACCATTTTTCATTCGCGGCCAAGCCCAGCGCTGTCCCGGCATAGTGACTGCCGTGCCACATGTTCAGCAAGGTGGGCGCACCACCGTTGCCAACGTCGAGATGGCCGGTGAGTTCCATTTTGGTCGGTCCGCCGGCGATGTATTCGACGCTGGGATTGATCATCCACACGCCGTAGTTCCGCTTCGAGCCGGACCAACCGTAGGCGGGAACATCGCCGAGAATCGCGGAGTAGCCGTATTTGTGCTCCACCATTCCGTCGCAGGCCCCGGTGGTCATGCGGCGGGCTTCCTTCAGATTGAGCGGCGATCCCTGATCCCAATCCTTGCCCGTCGGCGTGACACGGTCGCGGTCCTTGTCGATGCTCAGACGGTCGAAAATCGCGGGGTCCATTTTGATCACAAACCTGCCCTCGCCGATGCGGAATGGCGCATCGTTCTCGCCGTGTTTCAGAATGGCGCAGGCGTAGAGAGTCGTCGAGTCGCGGGCGATTGAATAGCGGATTTCCGATTCACCGGGGTAAGCTCCATCAGTCCCTTTTCCGAGGAATTTACAAACCACCTCGGCCCGCGCGCCATCGTTGGATTTCGGATCGATGGAAATAGACTGGCTTTCGGAACTCCCGAAGCCGCCGACCTGGGTGCGGTTGGAGGAAGCGGCCATCGACCAATAGCCAGCTTCGCCGCCGAGGAGTTCCTGGCCATCGAGCACCACGGACGTGACCCGGGCGGAGCGCTTGTTGATCCTCGCTGAGAGGCTGCCGTTCGAAATGAGGAAAGAGCTGTCGTTCTCGACGCAGGTCACCTTTCCCGCGTGGGCAGGCACGGCGAAAAGAGCCACGATCAGGAATGGTTGGAAAAGAGAGCGCATCAGTCTGCCGTTCGAGGCATGGTTGATCATGCGCCGGGCTGAGGCAAATTTCCCTAACTCAAAGGGGTTACACAGAATAGGTGCCTCCCTGAATGGGGAGGTTCCCGGATTCCTCTTGCTGCGGGGAAAGCAAAAGTCAGAATTTCAGACAGCAAGGAGTAAGACCGAGCCCCACCGCCAAACCCATGTCGTCTTCAATCCGGACCGTTTGCTGTCCGTCCGCCACCGGCCGGACAGGTGATCCGTGCCCGTCCTACCTTTGTCCGAGCCTTCCGACCATTCACCCGAATAGGTGATGCGTCATCCTGTCCGAACTGCCTACCATCGCTGACTGCGATCCCCAAAAGCTTTCCCCAAAAAACCAGAAATCCACCCTTAATTCATGAATCCAAATCCCATCCTCGGCGTCCTTTTTCACTGGCTCGGCGGTCTCGCATCCGGCTCGTTCTACGTTCCCTTCCGCGGCGTCAAACGCTGGTCGTGGGAAACCTCGTGGCTCGTCGCGGGTGTTTTCTCGTGGCTCGTCGCACCTTGGTTTTTCGCGATGCTCAACACCAAGGACGTGGTGGACGTTCTGAAGGAAACCTCCGGTTCCACCTGGGGCTACACCTATCTGTTCGGAGCGCTCTGGGGCCTCGGTGGCCTGACCTTCGGCCTGACCATGCGCTACCTCGGGATGTCGCTGGGCATGGCAGTGGCGCTCGGGTATTGCACGGTTTTCGGCACGCTGATCCCACCGATTTTCAAAGGTGAGTTCGCAGCAAAACTACTCAACACCCCCACGGGCCAATGGTCGCTCGCAGGACTCGCGGTTTGTGTCGTCGGTATCGTTGTGACCTCGCTGGCAGGGAAGGCAAAGGAAGCCGAAATGAGTGTTGAGGAAAAACAAAACACAGTGAAGGAGTTCAATTTCAAAAAGGGCATCCTCGTCGCGACGTTCTCCGGCATCATGAGCGCCTGCTTTTCCTTCGGCCTCTCGGCAGGCAAGGAAATCGGCGATATTTCCAAAGCCCACGGCACCGCCGAAATCTGGACCGGGCTGCCGGTGTTGATCGTCGTACTGCTGGGGGGCTTCTCCACCAACTTCATCTGGTGTGTCCTGCTGAACCTGCGCAACCGCACCGGTTATGAATACCTCGCTTCCGAACAACGCCATCCCGCCCACGGGAAGGACCAGTCCATCATCGAAAACGTGACTGACGCCCCCGCTGTGGAAATGGCCGAACAGGCGCGCCGCGGAGACGCCGGCAACGACCGCCGCATTCCCATGGTCACCAACTACTTGTTCGCCGCCCTCGCCGGCGTGACCTGGTATTTCCAGTTCTTTTTCTACTCGATGGGTGAAACGCAGATGGGCGATTCCAAATACATCTCATGGACGCTGCACATGGCCTCCATCATCATCTTCAGCTCCATCTGGGGACTTGCACTCAGAGAGTGGAAGGGTGCCAGCCAAAAATCGAAGGGCCTGCTATTCGCCGGTTTGGGGATCCTTGTTCTATCCACAGTGATTATCGGCGTCGGAAACTACATTGGTCGCACAGGCGCTGGCCACTGACATGAATTCCAAAATCTCCACGCTCGCGGTGCTTGTTCTGGCAGGTGCCGCCCTTCCGCTTCCTGCCAAGGATTATTACATCGCGCCGGACGGCAAGGATACCAACGCGGGCAGCCTCACCGCGCCTTTCGCCACCATCCAGCGTAGCCAGAAGAGCGTCGGACCGGGCGATACGGTCTTCATTCGCGGCGGTACTTATAAGATGACAGAAGCCCAGATCACCAGCCGGCAGCGCAACCGTGCTTTGGTCAACGTTTTCGCGAAAAGCGGCAAACCGGATCGCCCTATCAACTACTTTGCCTATCAGAACGAGTTACCGGTGTTTGATCTCAGCGACGTGAAACCCAACGGAATGCGAGTGACGGCGTTTCACGTCAGCGGTTCGGCGAACCACCTCAAAGGCATTTCCATCACCGGCGTCCAAGTCACCATCACCGGTCACACCCAGTCGATCTGCGTCGACAACGAGGGCGACGACAACACCTACGAAGCACTCCAGATGCACGATGGCCAGGCCATCGGCTTCTGGCTCGGCCGCGGCTCGAACAATCTCGTGCTGAACTGCGACGCCTATCGAAACTACGATTACACCTCGGAAAACAAGCGCGGCGGCAACGTCGACGGCTTTGGTTTCCACGTTCCCGTAGGCAGCGTGAAAAACGTTTTCCGCGGCTGCCGGTCGTGGTTCAACAGCGACGATGGCTTCGACCTCATCACCACCCACGAACCGCTCCTGATCGAAAACTGCTGGTCGTTCTACAACGGCTACGATCCGTCTTTCAAAAGCCTCGGCGACGGCAACGGTTTCAAGCTCGGCGGCTACGGAGTCAATGGCGGCGAACTGCCACCCGTGATCCCCCGCCACGTCATCCGCGACAGCCTCGCCGTGCACAACAAGGCATCCGGCTTCTACGCCAACCACCAGCCCGGCGGCCTCGATCTCTTCAACAACACGGCCTATCTGAACAATACCAACTTCAACCTTCTCGGGCGCAATGCCGCCCACACCGAGGACGTGCCAGGTTACGGCCACAAGTTGAAAAACAATCTCGGCTACAAGGGGCGCACCGAAATTGCCAACATCAACGAGGCTCTCTGCGACATCGGCGACAACTATTTCTCCCTGAAGCTGAAATTCAACGACAAGGATTTCGAAAGCCTCGACGAAGCGGACCTCGTCAAACCGCGCAAACCGGACGGCAGCCTGCCGGACATCCAACTGATGCACCTCAAGGCTGGAAATCCGGCGATCGACAAGGGCGTCGATGTCGGGCTTCTCTTCAGCGGCAAGGCCCCGGATCTCGGCGCTTTCGAAAGAGGCAAGCCGAGGTAAATCCTGAAGTTCAGCGAGAGGCGGAAGCCGGGGCTTGATAGAAGCCGCCGTTCACCCGCACGTTCTTCATCTCCAGGTTCTTCACGTCGCCCAATTCGAATTGCTCGCTCGCCAGCCTGACGTCGAAGTTTTCCAGCGTGATGTCGCGCAGCGTGTCGCTCGGATTTCCATACAGGGTTCCCAGCGATAGAAACTGCCCGCTCACGTTGCGGATCACCACCTGCCTCACCGTCCGCGACGGCGGCGCATGGCCCTTCAGATCGAAAAACTGCATCCACGGCCCGACGTTGAGAATCCGCCCTTTGCCGCCGGTAAGTTTGATGCCGTCGATCAGGATGTTCTCATAAAGCTGCGGCGTGTCGGGGCGCAGCTTGAGGGTCAGGAGCGTGGCGCCACCGGTGATCCGGCAGTTCCTAACGGTGACATTGCGGATGAAAGTCGCCTCGCTGCCGCAGGTGATCATGCCGTTGCCGTCGCCGAACTCACAGTCCTCGACGACGATATCCTCCACCGGCGGACTGTCCTTGTCCTGATCGGCCAGCGGCCCTTTGCTGCCCTTGAGTGCGATGTTGTCGTCGTTCACCGAGATCACGCATTTCCGGATCGTGACTTTCTGGGAGGAATCCACATCGATGCCGTCGGTGCTGGGACCGAGGACGCGTCCCTTCGTCGGCGCGCTGATGTTCAGCCCCTCGATGACGACATCGCGGCAACGGTAAAGATGGAGGTTCCAGAAACCGGAGTCTTTGAACGACAACCCGGAGATGCTGACGTTGTTGCAGCGGTCGATGAACATCAGCCGCGGCCGTTCGACTTCCAGGTTGGTGCACTTCGCATTTTCCTTCCGCCGCTGCCAGAACTGCTCCCAGAACACGCGTCCGTTGCCGTCGATTTTGCCCTTCCCGCTGATCCGCACGCCGTCGATCTGCTGCGCGTTCACCAGCGCCATCCGCCAGGGCTCGAAATGCCCCTCGATCCGGGTTTCGCGTTTCGGGTAATCCTCGATCTTGTTCGAACCGAGCAACATCGCGCCTTCGTCGAGATGCAGTTCCACGCCCTTTTTCAGGAAAATCGATCCGCTGCGGAAGGTTCCCTGCGGAATATCCACAACTCCCCCACCCGCCGCTTCCGCTTGGTCGATGGCCTTCTGAATGGCCTGCGTGTTGACGGTCCGGCCGTCCGCCACCGCTCCGAAATCGGAAATGGGATACCGTTTCAAAACGACATCCTCCGCAGAAAGCAGGGGCAGACCTAAAAAAACAATGCTGAGGCAGCGGAAAATCACGAGCAAAAATCCCATATTCCCCACCCGCCGCCAATCATCCAAACGGGTTAGGCGTCACCGCCCGCCGCCGGCGATGCGATAGAGGGCCGCGCCGTGGAAAGCGACGGGAGGCGCGAAAACCGCGGAGTCCACAGTGGAGTTTTCACCCTTCCACAGGTCGCGGACCTTGGTGAACGATTGCAACCCGAGTTCTTCGGCGGAAACGGACACCGGCAAGCTGCCGGCGCCTTCCGGGGCCCGGTCGCGGGTGTTGAAAAGCGCGAGGTAACGGTCTTTCGAAGCCGGCACGTCCGCGACCCAGGCGACGAGGCCGTCGTGATTGAAAAGCTGGTGGTTGCCGCTGCTCGCCTGGTCCACGGCGATGACTTCCTTGTTGGTCAGCAGCGAGAGCGTGAAATCGTCGAGTTTCGTCAGATCGCCGCCCATCATCAGCGGCGAGCGGGCGATGCTCCACAACGTCATCAGCGTGTATTGTTCGTCCTTGGTGAAACGTGTCTTGCGGCCGAGTTCGACAATGCCGAGCGGCAGCATGTCCGCATCCGGATAGGCACCGGGTTTCGCCAGCGGAGCCCATTTGCGGCAGCGCTCGAATTGCTCCAACAGCAGCGGCCACTTGTCCCAGAAATCGTCGCTCATGCGCCACATGTTGGCGTGGGTGGCGACGTGTTCGCCCTGATCGAGCGGGGTTTCGCCGGGCGATAAACTGAGCACCATGGGACGGCCGGTTTTTCCGATGGCCTTGTGGATCGCCTCGATTTCCGGCAGATGATAGGGACGGCTGAGATCGTCGACTTTCACGAAATCGATCTGCCACGCGGCGAACTGGGCGAAGACGGAATCGTAGTATTCCTGCGCGCCCGGCTTGGACATGTCCACGCCGAACATGTCGGTATTCCACGGACAGGTGCTTTTCACATCCGCGATGTCGGCGGCATGGACGCTCGTTCCGAGGATCGGCGAATTCGCGGTGACCGCCTGCCGTGGAATACCGCGCATCAGGTGGACGCCGAATTTCAAACCCATGCCATGAGCATAGTCCGCGAGGGCTTTGAAACCTTTGCCATTGGCGCTCGACGGGAAACGGTTTTCAGCAGGAAGCAGGCGGCCGTTCGCGTCCATGGCCACGGGAGCGCCTTTCCGATAGTCGTAGCCTTTGGCCCCAGGTTCATACCACTGGATGTCGACCACCACATATTTCCAACCGTAGCGGAGCAGCTTGTCCGCCATGATCTCGGCATGCGCGCGGGTCTGCGCTTCGGTGACGGTGGTGGCGAAACAATCCCAACTGTTCCAGCCCATCGGCGGAGTCGGGGCGACGGTGGCGAGCGATTCATCCGCGTGCAGGGACGCGAGCGAACCAAGAGCAAGGAGCAATGCGGCTATCGGTTTTTTCATCTTGAAATCTATCATCATTTGGGGACCCGCAGCGTCGTGTGGGACCAGGCGGGAAGGACGTATTTGAGGGAATTGCCCGACCTCTTGACTTTGACCTCTTTAGGAACCACCGACCGCGGTGCCGAGAGCGTGTTCATGTCATTGAGGCTCATCGAGGTGAGCACCGAACCATAGGCGTCCTTGGCAGACGGCCAGTCCTTGAGGTCGATGTCCAGTTCCTGGGCGGATGGCCCGGGGTTGCTCATTTGCAGGATCAGTTCGTGCTTCTTTTGATCGATTCCCGCGACAGCGTAGACCTTCTGGCGGGATGTGCGTGAAATCTGTTGGATGAGTTCGTTGTCGAGGTAGCAGCGGATTTCGTTGCCGACCGCCTCCACCCGGATGTCATACCAGCGGCCGGTTTCCACCTGCCCCTTGACGTGTGGCGACTCGTAGCCGGGATACTCGATGGCGTGCGCGGTGTTCCCCCATCCGCCGATGTTCCACCAGCAGCGGTTCTTTTCATCCGCAGTGTCGAACAGGATCAGGAAACCCTCCTTGCCTCCGGTCTTCTTCGCCTGCAGCGCCAGGGTGTAATCGGACCAGTTGCGGTCACCTGCCAGAACGAGTGCCGGTTGTTGGTCGCCGTCCTGGGCGAAAACGCCTTCTCGGACTGTCCAATTGCCCGCCTTCTTCTCCCATGCGGAGAGCGGTGTCGTCGAATCGGACGCGAAAACCACCCGGTCGCCCTGCTTGACGACGATGTCCTTGTATTCCGCCTTGCTGCTCCACGTGCCGAGGCCGATTCGCCCCGTGTATTTCCCCGAGAGCTGGTTGTTCCCAATGCTGGACGGCACGATGTTATCGGGACGGTTGTTTCCGAACATCGCCTGGATCTGATAGGATGGTGTCGTCATCACCCGCTTCTGATCGAACCAGATCAGGTCGGGCGTCCATTGCACGAAGCCCTCGCGTGCGAACAGCGGGGCATAACAGGACATGGAAACGACGTCCGCATTCGCCAGCAGGCCGGTCATGAACGCCGCTTCGCTAACCGCCGCGTCCAGCGTGCTCTTGCGGTCGGGACGGTGCGCGGCGAATTCACCGGCGAATACCTTGGGGCCCTTGCGGTCGTAGGAATCGTAGCGTCCTGCATTGTCGAGAAACCATCCGGGCGGCCGATAGTAATGTTCGTCCACGATCTCGGCAGGCGTGCCCGAATGGAATTTCTCCCAGGCAAATCTCCAGTTCGCGTCATCGACCCCCGGTCCCGCGGTGGTGATCAGCGTGATCTCCGGATGCGCCGCTTTCAACGCCTGATAGAACACCGGATAGCGGTCGAAATAGGTCTGCCCCCATTGTTCGTTGCCGACACCGAGGTGGGTCATGTGGAACGGTTCCGGATGTCCCATGTCGGCGCGGAGCTTGCCCCATTTTGTGGTCGCCGCGCCGTTGGCGAACTCGATCAGGTCGAGGGCGTCCTGCACCCACGGATCGAGTTGTTCCATCGGCACAAGTTGCTTCGCCTGAAACTGGCAGGACATGCCGCAGTTCAACACGGGGACGGGCAACGCGCCGATGTCCTCGCAAAGCTGGAAGAACTCGTAGAAGCCGAGCCCGTAAGTCTGGTGATACTGCCCGTCCGGTTTGTTAGCGTCCTCGTTCGTCCAGCGGTTCCAGTTCTGCTTTCTGATGGAAACATCACCGACCGTGTCCTTCCAGCGGTAGGCGTTCGGCAGGTCGTTGCCCTCGACGATGCAGCCTCCCGGAAACCGCATGAAGCCGGGCTTGAGGTCCGCCAATGTCTGAACGAGATCGGCGCGCAGACCGTTTTCACGGCCTTTCCAGGTGTTCTTGGGAAACAGCGAAACCATGTCCACATCCACCTGTCCCACCGCGTCCACCAGGACGACGAGGCGTGCCGAATTACTTTCGGCCTTGCTGGTCAAATCGAGTTTGTAGCGCTGCCAGTTGGCTTTGATCGCATCGATTTTCCCCTCGGCCAGAATTGTGCCGTCCTGCGCCTCCAGCCTCACTTTCAGCGAGCCGCCGTATCCCGCCAGCGTGCGGGTATGGAGGGCAAAACGGTATTCACCACCTGCGGTTAGCGGAATTCCACCGTAGCCAAGATTGGAAACACCGTAGCCTTCGCCACCAGCCATGACATTCATGCGAAGGTAGCGCGGATTGTTCGCGTGGATCGGTTGATCAGCCTCCAGGCTGAGGCTTCCGGAAGATGCGCCCCGTTTCACCTCGGTCCAGGCGTGCATGCCGTTCTTGTGCTCGAACGAGCGGTTCTCGACGAGTTCGGCGTAGAGGCCACCGTCGGCCGCGTAGTTGATGTCCTCGAAGAAAATCCCGTGCATCATCGGGCTGAC
The DNA here is from genome assembly GCA_039915545.1 of Luteolibacter sp. Taxonomy (GTDB): domain Bacteria; phylum Verrucomicrobiota; class Verrucomicrobiia; order Verrucomicrobiales; family Akkermansiaceae; genus Luteolibacter. The sequence goes on along the minus strand of JBDSNC010000221.1, from coordinate 34,638 downwards.
GGCAGGTCCGTTTCCGGCAGCGTTGATCGTCCAGAACAATGGTTCGGCGGCGTGAAGCCCGAAGACAGGCAGGAAGGCTGAAATGGCGAGAGCTGACAGGGTTTTCATCTCATCTACGGTTTGGTTTTTATCACGACTTCCGGGTGTCTGGAAGACTGGCAGCAATTGCCAGCTTCATCAAATGACTGTTGGGTATTACAGTAAAGCAGCTACCCCCGGGACCGCAATCCGGTTTTGTATTATTCCTTCGCAGGCGGCAGGTGACCGGCGGCGTGTTGTTTGACGAGGCCACCCAGCCTGACGACGACGTCGGCATACTTCGGATCGTTCACGAGATTGGTGAGTTCGTTGGGATCCTTCGCGGGATCCAACAGCATCGAGCCCGCGCCGCGTCCGTAAAACTCTGCGTAGCGCCATTGCTCGGTGCGTACCATCACGCCGGTGAAATTTTTCCCATCTTCGCTCCACACCGTGTAGGCCGGAAGATCCCACGCTTGTGCGGGTTCCTTCAAAAGCGGTGCGATGCTGCGGCCTTCCAGTCCATCGGGTTTGCCCAGCCCGCAGAGTTCGGTCAACGTCGGATAGAGATCCACCATCTCCACCACGCGGGCGCAGGTTTTTCCGGCTGTCTGCTCGCGGGGATCGCAGATGAAAAACGGAGTCCGCGTCCCATGTTCCCACAGCGATCCCGCCTTCGACCATTTCCCCTTCTCGCCTAACTGATATCCATGATCACCCCAGAAGACGACGATGGTCTTCTTCCGCAGATCAAGCGCGTCCAGCTCCGCCAGCACGCGTCCGACGTTCCAGTCCATGAACGACGAGGACGCGAGATACGCCCGGATCATCTGGCGTGCCTCGTCCGGCGACGCATCGCGGTTGACAAAAAGATCGGAATTCTTCGGTCGGATCGAACCTGCGGGGAATCCCTCCGGCACGGTGGGACGTGGCGCGAAATCAACAGGAAGTGGGATTTTCGAAACATCCCACTGGTCATAAAAACTCTGCGGTGCTTCCGGCGGACTGTGGGGTTTCACCAAACCGAAGCCCATGAAAAACGGCTCGTCCTTGTGCTCTCGCAGATACTTGATCGCGCGATTGGTCGCCTTGTAATCGCCGTGTTCCTCGCCTTTGCCCTTCAGCACCACCCATTGGTCGGAGCGCTTTTCCTTGTCCGCTCCGGAATCGGGCTCCGGCTCGTCGATGACCTTGGTTTTCGGCACTTTGGCCTGCTCCGCAGGAACACCCGCCAACGTGCGGACCTGGCCATCGATGCTCCACGCCTCGGTATCGTCGATGCCGCCGTGGAAAATTTTCCCAACCCGGATGGAGGTGTAGCCGTTGTTTTTGAAATGTTTCGGCAGGCTGACAAAATCCGGATGCAGATCGCCGAACCACGTGCGGTTGCCTAACACCCCAGTCGACCCGGGGTAGCGGCCTGTCAGCATCGAGGCGCGGGACGCGTTGCAGAGCGGATACTGGCAATAGGCACGGTCGAACTTCACGCCGGTGGCCGCCAGTTTGTCGAGATTCGGAGTCTTCGCCAGCGGACTGCCGTAGCAGCCGAGTTCCGTGCGCATGTCATCGGCAATGATGAACAGCACGTTCATCTTTTCCTCCGCCGAGGTCCGCAGCAGCAGAAGCGAGGCGATCAGGATCGTGTGGATTTTCATGATTCTGTTATCGCGCATGGAAGACTTCGGGAAGTGGGGTGCTGACAGGAGAGTTGTCGGGGTTTGTCTCCATGATCTCCGCCATGTAGGCCCACCACTTTTTCACGATGGGATTCGATGGCAGAAAATCGGCCGTGTTGCTGTCGGAAAGCTTTTGCACGGCAAAGAGCGACAGAGTTTCGCGATCAAGGAAAATGGAGTAATCCGAGACGCCGGATTCCGAGAGCAATTTGGAAAGCTCCGGCCAGATCTCGTCGTGGCGTTTCTCATACTCGGCCTCAAAGCCGGGCTTCAGCTTCATTTTGAATGCAGCGCGTTTCATGGGGTGTTTGATGGGATATAGTCTCCGGAAACTGGCCACCCAAACTGCGCGCGGGCAGTCCGACAGTCAACAAATCCACGGATTCGATCCCTTATACTTCATTGCACGGATCATCCTGTATAACCCATCCGGGTTGATGGAATTGCCGTGCATCGTCCGGTAAACAAACCTACAAAATACCCTTCCATGGCTGCTCAACCCTTTCCTGAAACCTCCTTCCGCAGGCTCGCCGTCGTGATCCTTGCCTGCCTCGCCGCCCACGCCCGCGCCGAGGATTTCCCGAAAGATCCGCTCGCCTGGCCGGCCGTCACGTCCACCAACAAACCGTGGACACGCTGGTGGTGGCTCGGCAGCGCGGTGGACAACAAAAACCTCTCCGCCGAGCTTGAGGACTTCGCCAGGACCGGACTCGGCGGCGTCGAGATCTGCCCGATTTACGGCGCGATGGGCGCGGAGGACCGGTTCCTGAAATTTCTCTCACCCGAGTGGGTCGCAGCCGTCGGACACACCACATCGGAGGCCAAGCGCCTCGGTCTGGGAGTCGATCTCACGACCGGCACCGGCTGGCCGTTCGGCGGGCCGATGGTCACTCCGGAAATGGCATCCGCCAGTCTCCAGATGATCCGTGGCGAAGCGGAAGGCGGCAAGCCGACGACACTCGATCTGCCTGATAGAAAAATCCAGTGCCTCACCGCCTACCCGGAAAGCGGCAAGCCCGTCGACCTAACCAACGATATCAGGCAAGGACAGCTCAAGTGGATCCCGCCCGCCGGAAAATGGAAAATCCTCGGCATTTCCTCGCAGTCTCCGATCCAAAAGGTCAAACGCGCCGCACCCGGTGGCGAGGGCAGCGTGCTCGATCCGTTTTCGGCCACCGCGATGACGAAGTATCTCGCCGCCTTCGATGCCGCGTTCGCGAAATCCTCCGCACCGGTGCCGCGCGCGCATTTCCACGACTCCTTCGAATACTACGGCGCGGAGTGGACCAGCTCATTTCTAGCGGATTTTAAAAACTCCCGTGGCTACGACCTCCGGGACCAGCTCCCCGCCTTCTCCGGCATCGGCGATGCCGATACAGTGACCCGCGTCCGTTGCGACTATCGGGAAACGCTTGATGAACTCCATCATGCCTATCTCCAGCGCTGGCACGATTGGGCGAAGGAAAACGGCAGCCTCACCCGGAACCAAGCCCACGGATCGCCCGGAAACCTGCTCGACCACTACGCCGTCTCCGACATTCCCGAGACGGAAATCTTCCGCCACGTGGATGAAAACCAGATCCCCATGCTGCGCTTCCCGGCTTCCGCCGCGCACGCGAACGGCACCACGCTGGTCAGTTCGGAAACCTTCACCTGGCTCGGCGAGCACTTCCAGGTCACTCCGGAAAAACTCAAGGAAGCCGCTGACTTCGTGTTCCTCGGCGGCGTGAACCATGTGTTTTTCCATGGCATCCCCTACTCTCCCGCCGATGTGAAATGGCCGGGCTGGCTCTTCTACGCCTCCACCCACATGGGACCTAACGGCGGACTCTGGCACGACCTGCCCGCCTTCACCGGCTACCTCCAGCGCTGCCAGTCCATCCTCCAGGACGGGCATCCTTCGTCCGATGTCCTGATCTACTATCCGATTCATGACATCTGGCAGATGAGCAACAGCGAAAAACTCCCGCTCTTCACCATGCACAACCAGGATTCATGGCTCTGGCCCACCACCTTCTGCAAGACCATCATGGACCTGTGGAACCACGGCGTCACCTTCGACTACGCGTCCGACCGCATGCTCGCCAAGGCCACCGTTAGGGACGGGGAAATCGTCCTTGGCGACAATCTCTTCTCCGCCCTTGTCCTGCCCGGAGTGAAGCGCCTGCAGCCGCAGTCCCTGAAGCGCATTCTCGAACTCCGTGCCCAAGGAGCCACGATCATCGTTCAGGACGGCTGGCCGCAGGAGGTTCCCGGCTTCTACCAACAGCCCGAACGCCGCGCGGCCCTGCTCGCCCAGGAAAAAGCAGCGCCCGACATCATTGCTTGCGAAGGCAGTGTGATCCCGTCACTCGTAAAAACCGGCATCCATCAGGAAAAGATGACCGATCTCGGACTGCGTTTCGTCCGCCGCACCCATGCGGAGGGCTATCACTATTTCATCGTGAACCGCGGCAAGGAAGTCTTCGACGGCGTGGTTCCCATCGGGACACCCTTTCAAAGCGCCCTCGTCCTGGATCCGTGGAGTTCGAAGACAGGGGTCGTTTCACCCGGTTTTTCCCTGCGCATTGAGCCCGGTGAATCCATTCTCATCCGCACATTCACCGATCGCAAAATCGAAGGAAAACCGTGGCTCTCTCCGCCCGCGAACCCGCAGGCCATCGCCATCAGCGGTCCGTGGAAAATCGAGTTTACCGATGGCGGCCCCGTCCTGCCGAAATCCGCGGAAGTCACCACGCTCAGCTCATGGACCACTCTGCCGGATCCCGATGTGAAAAACTTCTCCGGCACCGCCAGCTACACCACCACCTTCGATTTTCCCGGTGCGGACAAAACCGTCGCCCGCCTCGATCTCGGCCAAGTCGCCGAAACCGCCCGCGTCTGGCTGAACGGGCAAGCGCTCGGCATTTCCTGGTGCAAGCCACACGTCGTCGATCTCGGCGATTTCCTGAAATCCGGCAAAAACACCCTCCGCATCGAGGTGACCAATCTCGCCGCCAACCGCATCGCCGATCTCGACCGCCGCAAGGTGAGCTGGAAAGCGTTCCACGAGATCAACTTCGTGAACGTCGATTACAAGCCCTTCGATGCCTCCGGCTGGCCGGCGCTCGACTCCGGTCTGCTGGGGCCGGTGAGATTGCTGGTGTCTGGAAATTAAGTCACTTCAGCCCGTGGCGACCGAGCAAATTGTAAACCGAGCGCTCGGAGATCCCGAGTTCACGGGCGGTTTTCGCCTTGTTCTTGCCGCTGCGGATGTAGGTCTGGATGAAGGCGTTGCGCTCGATTTCCTGAAGTGTGAGGCCTTGCGAGTTCCCGGTATCAACGCCCGGCATGCCATCGCGGCGGCTGACGAGCAGGCGGGTGAAATCCTCCTCGCCGAGGGTCGGGTTCTCGGCGAAGGCGGTGGCGCGCTCCAGCACGTTCTCAAGCTGCCGGACATTGCCAGGCCAGTTGAAATTTTTCAGGGACTCACGCGCACCGGCGGTCAGCGTCCATCCGGAGGCCGCTCGGCGTTTGGCGATGGTGGTGAGAATTCCGTCCGTGAGATCGGCGATGTCTTCCTTGCGCTCGCGCAGCGGCGGGATGTGCAGCTCGATGATATTCAGCCGGTAATACAAATCCTCACGGAACGCGCCCTCCTCCACCCGCTGGCGGAGATCGACGTTGGTCGCGGCGATGACGCGGGCGTTGGTTTGCAACATCTTGCTGCCGCCGACGCGAAAAAACTCCCGGTCCTGCAGAACGTTCAGCAGCTTCGGTTGCAGTTCCGGCGGGAGATCACCGATTTCGTCGAGAAACAGGGTGCCTTTCGATGCCTGCTCAAATCGTCCCGCGCGCGAGGCAGTGGCTCCGGTGAAAGCGCCGCGCTCATGGCCGAAAAGCTCGGATTCCAGAAGCTCGCGCGGCAGGGCCGGGCAACTGACGGTGATGAATTCCTCTTTCGTCCGCGGGCTGAGACGGTGGATTTCCCGGGCGAAATAAGTTTTTCCAGTACCGCTCTCACCGGTGAGAAGAATGGTGCTGTCGAGGCGGGCGGCCTTGGCGAGGTGCCCCAGCAACTGTCGCAGCGTGGGGCTCGAACTCTGGATTCTCGCCTTCGCGGGTTTCGTGCTCTGGGCGGCCGCCAGGACCGGTGGGGCGTCCCTGCGGGCGGTTTTTGCCTGACGGAGCAGGTCAAACAGGCGCTTGAGTTCAAAAGGTTTCGTCAGGTAATCGTCCGCTCCGGCACGGAGGGCCTGGACGGCGGTTTCCGCGTCGTTCAGACCGGTGAGCATGATGACGGGAACCGTGGGAAACATTTCGCGGATGCGGACGAGGGTCTCGATCCCGTTCATTCCCGGCAGGCCGTGATCCAGAACAACCGCCTCGATCCCGGCATCGATCTGCCCCAAGGCCTCCTGCCCCGAGCCCGTCGCACAAGGGCGCCAGCCGAGATCCTGAGCGGCGATGACGAGCAATCGTTGGATTGTCTCATCGTCATCGACGATCAAAAGGTTGGGCGGGGTGGCGGTGCTGGGAGGCATTGGCTAGTTTGAAATTTAACAGTAATTTTTTATATTGCACGACTCTTCACAAGTCCGAACATTTTATGCGCGGTTTTATTTCAGCCGTTTCTTGAAAGAAGTGATCTGAGGGATTTCAGCAGCAATTCGGCCGTGCATGGTTTGGGTAGAAAAACCGTCACCCCTCCCGCAGCCTGGGCGAGATCCTTGTTGGAGTCGATCCCGCTGGTGGCGATGATACGGACGTCAGGATCGATAGCCGTCAGCGCACGGATGGTGGCGGCACCGTCCATGCCGGGCATCATCATGTCGGTGAGGACGGCATCGATCACATTTCCCTGGTCTTGGTAAATCGCAACCGCTTCCTGACCATTGGTGGCGAGAATTGTCTGATAGCCGAAAGCCTGGAGGGTTTCCTGGGTGATTTCCCGGATAAAAGCCTCGTCATCAACGACGAGGATCATTTCACCGTTGCCAAAAGGCAGCTCGACGCGTTCCGGGCTGACCGCATCCGTCAGCTCGGGAAATGCGGGCAGATAGACGCGGAACGAGGTGCCCCCGCCCGGCTCGCCAGTCGTCCGGATGAAGCCGCCGTGACTTTTGACGATGGCCAGCGAGGTGGACAAACCGAGCCCCGTTCCCTTGCCGACGGACTTGGTGGTGAAAAACGGATCGAAAATCTTATCCATGATGTCGGAAGGGATCCCTTCGCCGTTGTCCCGCACCTCGATGTAGATGTGCGGACCCGGTTTCGATTCCAGATTCATCCCGGCGAAACTCTCGTCGATCTCAACGTTTCCGGCGGTGATGGAAATCTCACCGTTTTCCGCCACGGCATCGCGGGCGTTCACGCAGAGGTTCATGAGCACCTGATGGAGCTGGGTGGGATCGCCACGGACGTTCCACAAGTCCCATCCGGCGCTGACCTCGAAGCGGATGTTTTTCAGGAACGTGTCCCGCATGATTTTCTCTACCTCGGTAATGAGCTGGCGCGGCTGGATTTCGACGCGCCGCCCTTCCATGCCGCGGGCGAACGACAGGACCTGGCCGACCATGTCGGCACCGCGTTTCGCGCTGGCGGCGATGGTGTCCAATAGTTCGGTGCCGCGGTCGTCTGGGATACGCATTTTCAGGAGCTCGATGGCCATGGAAATGGGAGCAAGGATGTTGTTCAGGTCGTGGGCGATGCCGCCGGCGAGCGTGCCGATGCTTTCCAGACGCTGGGCGCGGAGGAACTGCTGTTCGAGCTTGCGGTGCTCGGAGATGTCGGTGTTGATGAAGAGAAATCCGTTAGGATCGCCCTGCGCGTCACGGACGAGCGTCCAGCGGCTGACGATGATGAGATCACGCGAACTGCGGGTGACGTGGCGCATCTCCCCCACCCACTCGCCGGTGCGGCGGGTGTTGGCGAACGCCTGCGCGAAGGCATCTTCGTCCCGATAGAGAAAGTCGTTGATTGTCCGGCCGACGGCCTCACCCGCAGACCACCCGTATAGCCGCTCCGCGCTCTTGTTCCAATAGGTGATGACGTGACCCAGATCGCAGGCGATGATCGCATCCTGAGCCATGTCCAGCAACGACGCCTGTTCGCGGATGCGGGCGTCCGACTGCTGCCGTTCCATTTCCGCCGCCGCGCGGGTGGCGAAGATCCTGAGGGTGGATTCGACCAGAGCCCTTTCCTCGATGGGTTGATGGGAAAACACCATCATGATTCCGCACACCGATTCGTTCGAATCGAACAACGGGATGCCGGCGTAACCTTCGACATCAAACTCAACCAAAGTCTCATCAGCGGGAAACAAGGTTTTCACATCACGGGCATGAACACACAGGCTTCCCTTCATCACGTTCTCGCAGGGGGTCCCGGCGAGCTGATAGTTGATCGGCTCCATCCTGCGGCCATCCAGATAGAACGACAGCGAATGGATCGAACTGCCCTCGGCATCGAATTTTCCGATCCCACCGCCGTCCGCACCCAGAGCCTCCACCATGTTGAGCGTCAGCAGGTCGAAAAACTCCTCACCGGCGGCCGTGGAAACGGCCTGCGCGACCTTCAGCACGACTTCCTGCACCCGCTGGCGCTCCGCTCGGACGCGGATGTTCTGGATGCCGAACGCGAGGTCGTTGGCCATTTGTTTCAGCAGTTTCAACTCGTCCGAGCCCGCCGCATGGAGGTTCTCGGCGAAAAGGATGATCACACCGAAAGTCCGCCACTCGTTGGAAAGCGGGAGGCAGACGACGCTCTGATAGCCGCTGCGACGGGAGGACGCGCGCCACCTTTCAAACGCCGGGTCGTCCAGGACGTCACCACAGACGATCTCCCCGCCGGTGAGGATCGTGTGACCTGCGGGACCGATGCCGGCGGAATCGTTTTCCGAGAGTGAGAGCTCGATTTCCGTCAGCTCGGACGCGCCTTCGCCGGCGTGCGCCATCGGGACGATCCCGGTGGCGCGGTTTTCCGTCGCGTATCCCACCCACGCCATGCGGTAGCCGCCGACCTGCACCGCGAGTCGGCAGACTTCGGATAGAAGGACGCTCTCATCCGAGGCACGGATGAGAAGCTCGTTGCAGGAGCTGAGCATCTGGAGCGCGCGGTGGGAGCGTGCGAGTTCGAACTGGGCCTGCTTCTGATTGGTCAGGTCGCTCATGCCGCCGACCATGCGGACGCCCCGCCCTTCCTCATCCCGGATGATTTGGCCGCGATCCATGACGTGTGCGACGGAGCCGTCGTTGCTCATGAAACGGTATTCGTCCACCCAGTGCGTCTTACCGCCCTCGATGGCAGCGTAGATTCCCGAAACCACCCGACTGCGGTCCTCGGGGTGGATCTGACGGATCCACGCCCGGACGGATGGCTCGGTGTCCCTTGCCGTCCAGCCGAAGAGGTGGGCGAATCCGTCGTTCCACCAGAACAGGTCGGTTAGAAGATCCCAGTCCCAGATCGTGTCGTTCGTGGCGGCCGCCACGGATTGGAAACGCTGGTGGCTCTTGAGCACCTCGGCCTCCGCCCTGACGCGTTCGTGCGCTTCCAAGGCGAGGGACACAAGATTGGCGACGGCAATGGCGAAGGTTTTCTCGTCCGCTGTCCACTGCCGGGGGGGGCCCACGTGCTCGTGGCAGATGATGTATTCCATCGAGTTTCCAAAATGAATGGGCGCGTCGAGCATCGAAGTGATGCCCAGTGGAATGAGGTAGTTTTCGGCAAACTCGCAGGTCTGCGGATTGGTGAGGGCGTCGTCCGCGACGATCAGCTCCATTTCCGACAGGCCCTTGAAATAAGCGGGAAAATCCGTCGCATTGAGGCGGATGCTCGACGAATGGGTGCCGGTTTCGAGTTGGTAGAGATCCACGCAGTCGATGCCGGAACGGTCCTCGCGATAGCGCCAGATGCTGACACGCGAGACGTCGAGTGTTTCCGCCGCGGTTTCGGTGATGCGCCGGAACGATTGGAGGACGCCACCGTCCTGACGCGCTTCCTTGCGAGTGAGGGCAATGAGGGCGTTGCGCTGCTTGAGGTAGCGGATTTCGTTCGCCTTGAGCATTGCCTGCGTTTTCTTCCGCTCGCTGATGTCGCGCTCCACGGCCACCAGATGCCGCACGTTTCCTCCAGCGTCGGTCACCGGGACGATGTCGATTTCCAACCAGAGTTTCTCACCGTCCTTGCGGTAGTTGACCAACTCGGTCCGCACGGGCTTCCGCTGCGCCAGCGCGCTGCGGATCTCATCAAGACTCTCGCGGCTGGTTTCCGCGCCCTGGAGGAAACGCGGGGATCTGCCGATGACCTCGTCGCGCCGGTAGCCGGTGCGGCGCTCGAATGCGTCGTTCACGAAAACGATGCGGGGGCCGGGCTCTTCGAGCGGATCAGCCTCGGTGATGATGACGATGTCGTTGATGCGCGAGACGCAGTTTTCCAACAGTGTGAGCTGCTCCTGCGACCGGAGGCGCTCGGTCACATCGTGGAAACTCACGGCCAGGCCCTCCGCCGATGGAAAGGCGCGCACCTCGAACCAGCACCCAAGCGACGGATAGAACTCCATCAGCTCGACCGCCACATCCTCCTTCACCGCGCGGCGGTAGGCGCTGCCGAAGGCCGTGCCATCGAGTTCGGGAAACTCCTCCCAGATCACCCGGCCAGCCAGTTCGGCGCGCTCGCGGCGCAGCAAACGTTCGGCCTGGCCGTTCAGATAGATGAAGCGCCACCCGCGGTCCAGGATGAAGAACGAATCCGTGATGCTCTCCAGCGTGGTGCTGATGCGGGCCGCCATGACTTCGGCCTGTTCCTTCGCCAGTTTTTTTTCGGTGATGTCCTGAAAAGCTCCCTGCACCCGGGTGATCGCACCGTCCGCATCGCGGATCCCCTCGCCCACGGTCCGCACCCAGAGGCGGCGACCGTTTGCCGTGACAATCTGCATTTCCTCGTCGAAAGGCTCTCCGTCAAACAGACATTTCTCAAACGCGCGGGCGATGACCTCACGGTATTCCGGCGCGTAGAATTCCAGCGCCCGATCGAAGTCCGGACACGATCCGGGCGGCATTTCATGGATCGCACAAACCTCGTCGGACCAAGTGATGCGGGATCCCGGAAAATCCACGCTCCAGCCGCCGATGTGGGCAGCCTTGCTGGCAATACGCAGGAGCGCCTCGCTTTCCAGCAGCTTTTGGGAATTGCGGCTGCGTTCGATGGCGAGGCTGACGAGTTTGGCGGCGGATTCCACCCAGCGGAGTTCCTCGGGCTCCGGCAAATGGGGAACCCGCCGATAGATCGCCATCGAGCCGAGGATGTCGCGCTCCGAGGAGTAAACGGGAACCGACCAACAGGAATGCAGTCCGTGTTTCAACGCCACGTCGCGCCGTGATTTCCATGCAGGATCGGTGGCGATGTCCTCCACCACCACGAGATCGCCGAGCGCGGCCGCCGTGCCGCAGGTGCCGGCTCCGACTTCGATCGGCACCGGCCCGATCGCTTCCTGAAAACCGGGCGAGAGGCTTGGTGCCGATCCGCATTCCAGATGCGTGCCCGCGGCATTGGTTAACAAAATCGAACAGAACACCTCGTCCGGCGAGAGCGATTCGAGACGCTCGATGACGCGCGCGAGAATTCGCTGGAGGGGCTGCCCGTTGAGGATCATTTCCAAGACCTCCGTCTGGCCGTCAGCGAACAGATCCAGCAGGCGCTTGAGCCGGCGGCTGTCGGCCTCGCGAACTTCCCGCTCCACGGCGGCACCGAGGCGGGTCAGATTGTTTTTGAGCAGGTAATCGGCGGCGCCGAGCCTCATGGATTCCACCGCCACATCCTCGCCGATGGTTCCTGAAACAACGACGAGCGGGATGTCCCGGCCGCTTTCCCGCAGGAGTTCGAGCGCGTCCGGTGCCTCGAAGGAAGGCATCGCGTAGTCACAGAGGATGATGTCGAATTTGCCCGTTTTCAGGAGCAAACGGAATTCCGCGGCCGTCATCACCCGGGTGCTTTCGAACACATGGCCCTGGCGGCGCAGTTCGTTCAGGACCAGCAGGGCATCATCGTCGGAGTCTTCCGCGAGAAGGATGCGAAGGTGTTTTCGGGTCATCGATTTCAGGATTGGGGGGCCGGGGATTCGTTGAGCAGGAGCCAATACAGTCCAAGCTGGCGCGTGGCTTCCACCAACAGGGCGAAGTCCACCGGTTTTCGCACGTAGCTGTTGCAGCCGAAGGAGTAGCTTTCAAACAGATCCTTGTCCTCCTTTGACGAGGTCAGCACCACCACGGGGAGAAGGCGGGTGCGCTCGTCGCCGCGGATTTTCTGAAGGACCTCCCGCCCGTCCACTTTGGGCAGCTTCAGATCGAGCAGGATGATCGCTGGCAGGATTTTCCGCGTGAGGAAGGAATTCGGACCGTTTCCGAAAAGGAATCCCAACGCCTCCTCGCCGTCGCGGGCGACCACCACCTCGTTGAGGATCTTGTTCTTTTTCAGCGCCATCAGGGTGAGTTCCTCGTCATCGGGATTGTCCTCCACCAGCAGTATGATCTTGTTTTTCATCGCTCGGAACCGTTCCTAACACGAAACTGAAGGTCGCACCATGATTAATCGCACCTTCCGCGCGGACCTCGCCGCCGTGCCGCGAAACGATGCGTTGGACGGTGGCCAGGCCGATCCCGGTGCCCGGAAACTCCCCCTGTGAATGCAGACGCTGGAAAGCTCCGAAAAGCTTGTGGCCGTAGCGCGCGTCAAAGCCAACGCCGTTGTCCCGCACGTGGCAGATGATTTCTCCGTGATCGGCGGTGGTGCTCCCGACCTCGATCCTCGCGGCGACATTCTTCCCGGTGAACTTCCATGCGTTTCCCAGCAGATTGTCGAGCAGCACGCGCAGCAACGCCGGATCGCCCAGCACCCTGATGTCCGGTTGAACGACGGTTTCCACCTTCCGGGCTGGGTCCTCCGTCCGGTATCCAGCCAGCAATGATTCGGCGATTTCGCTCAGATCGACCGTTTCCATGCTCATTTTCGCGCGCGTGAGCCGGGACAATTTCAGCAGGTCATCGATCAGCTCGCCCATCCGGTCCGCCGCCTGGCGGACGCGTCCGATGTAGCCGCGGCCGGTGTCGTCGAGCGTTTCCCGGGCATGTTCTTCCAGCGCCTGGACGAAGCCGGAAATCCCGCGCAGGGGTGCGCGGAGGTCGTGTGAAACCGAGTAGCTGAAGGACTCCAGTTCGTGGTTCACGCTCTGGAGCTGGGCGGTCTGCTGGAGGAGATCGGCGTTCAGGCGGAGAATCGCGACTTCGGTTTTCTTCTGCTCCGTCACATCCCTCGCGACAGCGTAGAGCAGGTTGTCATCTGACGGCTGCGTGCTCCAGGACAGCCATTTCCACGAACCGTCCTTGCAGCGGCAACGGTTCTCGAAATTGATCGACGATAGGCCGGACGAGAGTTTTGCCACCTCGTTCGCCGTCGCCGCCACATCGTCCGGATGCACGAAATCCGCGAAGGGGCGCTCCGCCAGTTCCTCAGCCGAAAAGCCGAGCAACCGGCAGAACGCGGGATTCACCCTTTTGAAATAGCCGTCCATCCCGCCGATCGCCAGCAGGTCCATGGACAGGGTGAAAAAACGATCGAGTTCCCGTTCCACACGTTTCCGGTCCAGATCCGCCTGATGAAGGAAGCGGGCGCACCAAAGAATCAGGAGTCCAGAAATCGCGACCGACGCGACCGTGAAGAGCGCGACGCCCGGCGCAGCTTGGAAAAAATCCCGCCGCGCGCCCTCGACCTGCAGGCATCCGAGAACGATGAAAATCGGAATCATCACCGGAAACAAACGCCGCATCAGCACACCTCCCGGACTATCGCCTGCGATCGTCCGCATCAGCCCCTGCCCAGGCCTGGCGAAAAGCAGACCCATCGACAGCAGATGGTAGCCAAGTGCCGTATGCAGCGCCATCGGCACGTGCCGCACGAGTCCGTAGAGGAACTCGACCTGATACACATAGCCAGCCAGCGCCACCAGCGAGAGCAGCCAGCACGCCACCGCGAAATATTCAGCAGGCCGGGCACCGCGTTGGGTTGTGAAGTCCCCGAGAAATAGCCCCACTCCCAACAAAGCGCAGCACAGGGAACTGTTCAGAGCCATCCGGTTTGGCGGCTCAGGGACGGCGGCGGAGAGTTTTGTGGCGAACAACACCTGATCCAGCTTGAAGCTCCAGCCGAGCACATACCGCATCAGCACCAGCAGGCCGATCACAGCCACGATACCACCCAGAAATCGGGCGATTCCCACGCGTCTGCTTCGCCGGGTATCCGGTCGATATTGCAACACCAGCGAGATTCCGGCGAGCACGAAGCAAACTGCCGTCATCGGATTCATCGAGTTGAGCCCCGGCAGCCCCCGTTTCAACTGATCGATATCAGCCACCCAGCCGGTCAGCACCAGCAGGCCCAGAAGAATTGCAAAACCTCCCGAAAATCCCGCGAACCGCACAAAGTGGGCGTGCAAGGGGTTCCGGTTTCCGATTTCCGACATGTTCTTTTCCAAGCTAACAGTCATCCCGGTGGCCTCACTCGGGGTGACAATATCGCATTTCCTCATCTCCGGATCGTCGAAAACCAAAAAGCCAACCCGCCGGCGGAATCTCCCAGAAGAAGACTGACACGACCGACGGGCTGGCGATTTGTTGGGACCGAAGTCCCCTGTTTTCTCCCCCCGGAGAACATCCTTTTAATTGCATCGAGCGCGCCAATCCTTCGCGAGGTGCCGCAAACCTCTTAATTTCAACACATTAAAATATTAAACGAAATTTAAGCATCTCTCTAAATGTGGGAAATACCGCAGAATTTGCAGGCTTTTACTGCAACAACTGCAAATCCAACCGTCGATTTCAGCGTTTTTCCAACCAGCGGGAATCCGCATAACGTGCGCTGGTCTTTGCCGCCAGCACCGCGGTATCCGGCAGGAGGTCCACTGACTCCCACGCATCCGCCAACAGCTCGGCAAGTCGCTCCGCTCGCTTCCGGGAAATCGGTTCACCACACGCCAGCGCCGCCGATCCCTGATGCAAAAGCCCATGACGGGTCCTGCGCTGGCCCGCGCCGGCGAGTTTCACACCGCCCGGACCGACCAGATCATGGCTCACCGGATTCTCAAAACAAAGCGCCGCCCCCGTCTCCTCCTCCCCCACGCTCAGCCTCACGGCGACTCCTTCCGCCGTCAGCGCTTCCGCCAACGCGGCGTGGATCCGGCGGTAGCTTTCCGCGCCGCGTTCGTTCGCCAGCTTTTCTGAATGCGGCAGCACAAGGGTGTAAGTCCAGTCGGCCCGATGATCAACCATTCCCCCGCCCGTCCAGCGGCGCACCCAGCTCACACCCGGAATCGCGGTCCGTGCCTCTGAGATTTTCCCGAAATAGCCCACGCTCGCCCAGTCGCCATCCCAGCCATAAACGCGGAGCATCGGTTCCGTCGCTGTTTCCAACAGCCATTCGTCCACCGCCATCGCCTCGGGACCGGAACGCTTCACGGGATCGATCCACAACCGCAATTTCCTCAAAACCTGCATCCGCAGCGAGTCTCATTCGGAAATCCAAAAACTGGAAACCGAAACTTCCCCAAGTCTTGCATTCCGGCACTTGCCCGCCACTTTCCCGGCATGCCCATCGCACCGAAGCCAGACAGTGCCCTGCTCATCGTCGGACACGGCTCCACCGAGAACCCGGATTCGTCCACGCCCTATTTCGAACACGCCGACGAAATCCGCCGCCGCGGCCTTTTCGCGGAGGTCCACTGCTGCTTCTGGAAAGAGGAACCGTCTATGCGCGAGGCGTTTTATCTGATCGACTCGCCCGAGGTTTACGTCGTCCCGGACTTCATCAGCGAAGGTTATTTCACCCAGGACGTCATTCCCCGCGAGCTGGGGCTGACCGGCCCTACCACCGAGGTCCGCGGAAAAACCTTCCACTACTGCCTGCCCGTCGGCGTCCATCCATCGATGACCGGACTGATCCTTCGTCGCGCGAAAGAGGTAGCTCCGGACGTCGATCCCGCAGCCACCACCCTCATCATCACCGGCCACGGCACCGGCCTCAACCAGAACTCCACCAAGGCCATCCGCGACCAGGTCGACCAGATCATCGCCTCCGGCGCTGGCTATGCGGCTGTGCTCAGCGCCTACATGGAAGAGCAACCGTTCATCGCCGAATGGGACAAATTGTCACAAACGCCGAACGTGGTGATCGTCCCGTTTTTCATCTCAGACGGCCTGCATTCCTACCAGGACATACCCGTGCTGATTGGCATCGAAAACGAGGTCGGTGCCGCCGCCAGCCAGCGCGAGGTGTTCCGCCACAATCCCCATCATGTCCGTGGAAAGACGCTCTACTACAGCTCTGCGATCGGCACCGAACGGCTGTTGGCGGATGTCATTCTGGATCAGGTTCACGACTTTGATCAGATCCATAAAAATCTATGAATCAGCTCGTAGTGATCAATTTTAACAATTTTCGATAAAACATGTCCGTCGCTCAAAAACTGCGAACACTCTTGGGATCCGGCATTCACCGGATTGGTGAACTAGAGATTCAAACGAACGATTGCAACTATCGATACAGCCTTTTCCACCAAGCTGATTCCGAGTTATTCACAAAGGCTTCGTTCGGCGGACTGGAGCTGCATACAGGGCCGGAAGATGCCCGCGAAATCTCCACTTACGCCGAGGATGGCACCTACCGCTTCACCAAGGGCCAGGTGAATCTGAAGCGTGGCTGGGTGATGACGCTTGAGAACGAAGAGGAACTCCGCCTCGCCCTCGATCAGTTTTACCCGGCTTGCGTCGGACTGTTCATCGCCCAAAAAGGCGGGATTCTGGAAATCGAAACCCTCAGGGAAAAGCTCAACCGCCAGACCGGCATGTATCGCTTCGCCAGAACCGTCAGCGATGCGGGAGCCCAGAAACTCGTCCAGGAAGTCTGCGGCCCCGCCCACCAGTGCGCGAAAAAGATCCTCTGGAAAATCGACGCAAACACTCCGCTCGACGACAGCGAAGCCAGCCGTTTCAACGGCATCCCCGGCAACCTTCCGGAAAACGAAGCCATCCCCCTGCTCTGCCGCGAGGCATGCAACCACTTCGTCGCCGAGTGCCGCAAAGTCGCCAAGGCCGAGCATGAGACGAAAGCAGCGGGCGGATCCTGATTCAGTCTCCGCCCCCACCGCAGCCGCCACAACCACCGCCTCCGCAGCCCCCTCCTCCATCACCGCCACCGGACGAGCAACCGCTGCTGGTGGAACATCCGCTGCCGCTGTTGTTGGCTCCCAAGGTTCTCAATTGCGCGCTCAGCAGCGGATCGATCCCGAGATAGCCGCCCATGCCGATCAGGCAGGCCGGCCCGAGCAGGGAGAGGGCGATCGACGCATCCTGATTGGACACCGCGTCACGGGCCTGCACCCGTTTTTCCAGATCGGCGTGATCCGCATGAAGCGAATCGAGCATCTTCGTGCCCTTCGCCGTCAGTCTCGGCGTGCGGCTCACGATCACCATCAGCAGGATGAAGCTCAGGAACAGCAGGAACACCAGAAACAGCACCGGCTTTTCCCGGCTGAGGCCGATGCACAACTTCGCGATGCCAATCCCCATCAGAAACAGCAGTGGCAGCGCTGCCTTGAAACCCGCTCCCGAACCTTCAGACGCTGTCGGCCTGAGTCCCAGAATCGCGAGCCGCCTCTCAATCTGCCCCAGTGGTCCGGTGATCGCGTCCGCCACATTCCGGAGCTGCATGCCGGTTTTACCGAAACTTCCCGCGCTTTTGAGAACCATGCGCTCGACCTCATTCAGGTCGGTGGGAGCCACCTTCGCACTGCTCACCAACCCCTGCACGCTGCCGGATTTTTTCCATTCGAGCAGATCCTCGCTGACCAGGCGGACGACCACCAGCTGCACCACCCGCGGTGCGCCGCCTGCCAGATAGGCGATCTCATAGGGATTGGTCAGCGGTGGCATTCCTTGGTCGGAAACCTGAAATCCCGACATGGCCTGGCGTGCCCGTATGAAGGACCACACGACGCAAATGACCAGCGCCACCAGATAGAAGATGAGGAACTGTGGCCCCTTCCAATCGAGAATGGGAATTTCTGCCAGAGTCATCCAGTGAGCGGGTGCGGTCATCGTTTTTGGAAAAGTAATGGCTTGGGGATCAGCCAGTAGCGCGAGCGGTCCACCCAGCCTGGGGAGGTCGAAACCGCGAACCGCGATTTGGCATCCGGCCAGATCTCCGCCGGGGCGGGTTCGTCGAAAATCCGCTGATAGCTTTCGAGCGTTTTCAAATACCAGCCGGTGAATTTTTCGCCCTCGTCCGTCCCGCCACGGGTCGGCTCGTGATGGAGATCCCGGCCGAGCACGTCGCGGCAGAGTTTCTGCCAGTAGCTTTTTGTGTAAACGAGATGCAGGTGCCAGACTTGGTCGACCGCTTCGGACGGCGTTACCGGATGCCCGGCCATCATCGCGAGGCAGATGAAACGCTTGTATTCCACCACCGCTCGGGCCGCGAAAGCGTGGCTCCAGCCCTGCTCGCCGGCCAGGCGGCTGGTGAACGAAAACATCGATGCCGGATCATCCAGCTCGAATGCCTCGATCCGCGATCGCAGTTGATGGAGTTCTTCGGTTTCCAAATCTCTGTCGTCATGAAAGACACCCGGCCTGCGGGTTCAAGCAGTATTTCGGAACTCCCATTGCGATTTGACGAACGCACTTCGAGCCATCACCCTCCTCCGCGATGTCTGATATGAAGCACGTGCTCTTCGTTTGCACCGGAAATACCTGCCGCAGCCCGATGGCCGAGGGCCTTTTTCTCAAGGCGATCGCCGATCGTGGCGACTATGAAGTGAGCTCCGCCGGGGTGGCTGCGTCGAAAGGCACGCCTTGCAGTCCCGAAACGGCGGCGATCCTGAAAAAACGCGGCGCGGAACTCGACGAATTCCACAGTCGCCCGGTTTCCGAGGCGATCCTGTCCAAAGCCACCCACGTTTTCGCGATGACCCGCAGCCATTTGGAGGTCTTGGAATCGCGCTTTCCAAAACACGCGGACAAGTTCTACCTGACCTGCGAATTCTCGGATTTCCCGAAAAAAGGTGCGGCCATCGACGTGCCGGATCCGATCGGTATGGGCAAGGCCGCCTACGAGGATGTGGCAAACCTGCTCGAAACGGCGATCCCAACGATCATTGCCTACATCGACCAGACGTGGAAAAAGTAACAGGCGGCGGCGCTCAGATCATCCCGAGCTTCATCTTGCCCTCTTCCGAAATCATTTCCTGATTCCAAGCAGGGTCCCAGACGAGTTCCACACGGGCGTCGTCGATGCCGTCGATGGTCATGATTTTCGCCTGCGCGTCGGCGGCAATAACCGGGCCCATACCGCAGCCGGGAGCGGTGAGGGTCATTTTTACGGCGACGGACTTTTTGCCATCGGCTTCCTCGATGATGCAGTCGTAAACGAGACCGAGATTGACGATGTCCACCGGGATTTCCGGATCGTAAACGCCCTTGAGCTGGGCCCAGACCTGCTCTTCAAGCGGTGCATCCTTGAGTCGGACGGTTTCGGCATGCTTTTTCTGCTCTTCCTCGGGGTTCACGCCGAGAGCATCCGCATCTTGGGAAGAAATCCGCGCGAGTCCCTGGGAAGTGGCCACCGTGTAGGTGCCACCGAGGCGCTGGGTGATGAAAACCGCGGTGCCCGCAGGGAGGGAAAGCGTGTCGCCACTCGGGATCTGGATGGCGGCGACTTCGCGGGTGAGCTTGATTTCTTCGTGCATGCGCGGAGTTAAAACCAGCACCCCGCCGACGGCAAGGGATGAGTTTTTTCCGACTGAAATGAAAATGGGTGGGCCAATTCCCGCAAAATGACGGATACTCGGTGTGTGGCATTTCCGTCACATCCGGATTTGCATGTTCAATCCCCTTTCCATGATCGAACCCGAGCCCGGCCGGCATTTTCCCACCGGCCTCGCCGAGGACCGCACGGGGGACTGTGTGGCGCTGATCGGACGCATGGCAAAGGGCGACGGCGACGCACTTTCAGAGCTTCATGACATGTGGAGCCCGGTGCTGCTCGGTTCGGCTTTCCGCATGCTCGGCGACCGCCACGAGGCGGAAGAGGTCGTGCAGGACGCCTTCGTCCGCATGTGGCACCGCTCGGCGGATTACGATCCCAAGCAATCGCCGCCCTTCGCCTGGGCCTTCGCCGTGATGCGTGGCTATTGCATCGACCGCCTGCGCTACCGTCACCGCAGCAAGCGGGATTCCTCGCGGGTGGTGCCAATCCATCTGCACGCACCCAGCGAGACCGGCGAGGATCCGCAGGTGATGGCCCTCGACGACTGGCGGCGGGTGCGCGCCGCGCTCGAGGTGCTCGGCACCGACGAACGCAACTGCCTGGAGCTGGCCGTTTTCCTGGAATACACCCACTCGGAAATTTCCGAACACCTCGGAACTCCGCTGGGAACGGTGAAAAACCGACTTCGCCGCGCTTTGGAAAAAGTGCGCAACCAACTATCACGCCATGAATTCTGACCCTCACGAAAGCGCCGCCTGGCGCGCATTCGGCATGCTCGATGCCGACGAAGCCGCAAGCTTCGACGAGGCCATGCGCCAGGATCCCGGTCTGCGCAACGCCTGGCGGGAAATGAACTGTCTGTCCGCCGCCGTCGCCGCCGCCACCGTCGCGCCGATGACTCCCCGCGCAGTCCAACTCGAACGCCTGCAAACCCGCCTCGGACTCAACACCGCGAAATCCACCAACTGGCCCGCCATCACCGGATGGGCCGCAGCAGCGGTTTTGACCGTCATTCTTGTGCTCGACCGACAGCCACCCGCCGCCGGCCAAAGCGCGGAGATTTCCAAACCCGTGCCATCCGCTGCGCACGAGGTGAAAGCTGCGGGACAAGCGCCACCACAAGAAACACTTCCCGACGCGGTCGCAGGCATCGCCAAGGAATCCGAAAAGGAAGTCCCAACAGAAAACGGCGGATCGGTCGCCACCCAGGAGAACGACATCCGGACCATCGCCAGGGTGGAAACAAAGCGGTTGATCCAGGAAATCGAAGTGCTCCGCGATAAACTCGAAGGTGCCCAGAAGCGCGACCAGAAGCGTTTCGAAGCCGTGCCCGGAATGTCGTGGCCGATCGTGATGACGATGGGGCCTCCCGTTCTGGCTCAAAATGACACACAGCCCTTTGCCGTCGCATCGGAAGCCACTCCACCATTTCTAACCAGCGTGATCGGCGATGCCCTCGCGGGCAATTCCTTCATCCCGAACTTCGATCCCACCAACAGAACATCGCCCGCTTCGTCCACTCCGTTAGCAATCCCCGTTTACGACGCCGCCCGCGATGTCGGCACCCTGGTGACGAATCTGCCGAAAACCACTCCGGACGAACCCTATCTCCTGTGGGTGAAAACCGAAAACAACGGCAATCCCGTTCTGGTGGGTCAACTCCCCGACAGCGATACTCCCGGTGCTGATTCATTCGATTTCAGCCTCGGAAAAACCGCGGTGGTTCCAACCGGTTTCATCCTCACCAAAGGCCACGGTGGAAAACCCGCCACGCCCACACTGTCGAATACCATCCTGCAGGGACCGCGCTGAAGATCCTCACCAGGTGGTGCTGACGGAGAAGTGGACCATCGGATCCCCGCTCTCGTCATCAGGGTAGTCAATGGGAATGCCAAGATCGATTCTGGCGGAGAAATGCTCCTCATAACGCCAGCGCAGGCCGATCCCGGTTGAGGCGATCTGGCCGACATCGCTGTCCTGATCGCGATGCAGCAGTGCTCCGTCGACAAAGGGAATCGCCTGAAACTCCCCGGCTTTGGGGCTTTGATAGAACTTCGATTGGTCCCGGTGAACTTGAAAAGTGACAGATTCTATTTTCCCTTCATCAGCGCCGTCAACTCCTCAAGAAAAGCATCCGGCGTCACATTGCAGGCCCGGCAAAAGGTAATCCATTCAATCACGTCCAACCGCCTCTGCCCCCTCAGAATGTCGCTGATCGTCGATTGGCTGAGCTTCATTTTTTCCGACAATTGTTCTTGGGACAGCCCGGCATCCGTCCGGATTCTGCCCAGTACCTTCACGAAACACTCGTAGTCTGCAGAGTAAATAGTCTTTGCCACGCAAATCTTCTGGCAAAGTCCGCGAATTATCGAAAAAGCTGGTAAGCCTCTGACCCCTGTGGAAAATCCGTCCTACGGACTAACACTTCGGCTCGATAGAATCGAACCGTGTTGAATCCCCCCCATCAATCTCCTCCCATGAAATTCCACCACCTGCTGCTGGCCGGCATCCCGTTTTTTGGGGCCGTTTTATACGCTCAAGAAGCCACATCCCCCGAAATACCCGCCATTGATCCGGCGCATATTGTGCAATCCACCACCTACGATCTTGGCGAAAGGTTGATGACTGTGCAGGAAGTGACCAAAGATGAATTGCCTACGCCCCCACCCCCTTCACCTCCTCTTCCGGTTCCGCCTTTTGTGGAGCAACGGCCAGATGCTCCCGAAGTGGCTGAACAAGGTGGCACTCTCATGATGGGAGGGACGGTCTTCCTCTCAAAAAACGGCCCACCTCGAACCCTCATCACCTATCGTCCGCAGGGAAGCCACACAGAAATCACCTTTTGGTCATCTGCCGATTGGAGGCTTTTGACCAACGCCGGTCCACTTGTCGGCACAGACGGCAAAACTTGGGATCTGATGCTCATGTTGAGTATCCAAGAGATCGATTCACAGACAGACCCTGAGGAATTGGTCCAATTGGCTCCCATTCCCAACTTCCCACCGGGGAAAGCCACCTGCCAGGTCATCGGAGGAAATCCCACCGCACAGATGATGGCTCCCATCGCACTGTTTCACGCCAAATACGACGCCGATTTTCAAATGCTACACGCGGATTTTCTAAAACGGGAAGAAGAACAGAAACTCCGGGAAGCAGAAATCAAGGCGCACCCACCGGAGAAAAAAGATGTGGTCCTCAGATTCCGGATGCTCGAGCCCAACGAGATTTCCAAAACCCCTACCTCCGCCGCCAAGTGAAAAAGCCGAAAATCATGCCCGTTTTCCGACTTGCCGTCTTCCTTTTGTGTGGAATTTCCGCCGCCTTCGGCGAGGGTGTGAATCCGTTGAGTATTCACCAAATAGCACCTGACCAGTTCCAACTGGATTGGTTCGCCTCCTACCTTCGGCCGTATCAACTTGAAGCAAGTCCCGATCTGCTCGGTTGGGTAGACATGGGGTCGACCGTTGTTGGGACAGGAGCGACGAACGGTATTTTGGTTCAAAAAACAAACGACAAGATGTTCTTCCGTCTGCGCGAGGGAGCCATTCGGCCCGGATTCGACGGAACGGCAATGTCCCGGGAAGATGATCACACTTACCCACAGTTTGCAGTGCCTGGAGTTGCCGGAAATGCAACAAGCGTCCCCATAGGATTTCAGATTAACTTTTTCGGCAACCTTTACTCGGAATGCTATGTCAACAATAATGGAAACATCTCATTTGAGAGTGAATATGGAGTTTATACGCCGGAATCGCTCAAGAATCTCCAGAGTAAAGTAATAGCTCCATTCTGGGCGGATGTTGACACTACCAATCTAGCATCCAATGTTACAAAGTTCAGTTCCGGAAACGAAACGGTTGACGGCCACCCTTCGTTCGGAGTGACATATAAAAATGTTGGCTACTACAGCAATAAGGGGGACAAACTCAATAGCTTTCAGGTAATCCTCATTCAAAGGTATGATACTGGAGCGAATAACTTCGATATCGAGTTCAACTACAACAGGGTGACTTGGGAAACTGGTGGCTACAGCGGTGGCAGCAACGGCTACGGAGGTAAGTCAGCAAGAGCAGGAGTCACGAATGGCGGAGCGTTTTCTGCCGAAATTGCTGGCTCTGGAATTCCATCTTCTTTTCTTGATACCATTTTAGCTACGGGAGCGCCCAATTTGGGCCAAGGATTGATTTATAAATCCTACAACAGCAATATTCCGGGACGTTTCATCTTCCACAATCGTGACGGGTCTATCGAAGGCACATTCACGTTGAATGCCGGACCAGATCAGGCTTTGACAGAAAATCATTCTGCCGACATTCAATTGAATGGCTCCATCAACCCTTCGAATTATTCTGGACTTGGTTTCAAATGGATCCAAAAGGACACCAACCCACCCGTGGTTTTCTCCAATACCACCATCTTGAATCCTGTCGTCACGATCCCAACACCAGGAATATACCAGTTTGAATTGACCGCATCAGGCAATGGTGTCGCAGCATTATCGGCAAGCGACACAGTCGAGATCACCCACCCTGCGACTTTTGACGTGTATGCTGGAGATAACCTTAATCTCACAGCTCCTGAATCTTTAATTCAAACGCTTCATGGAACAGCGACCTTCTCAGGTGGAGCAGCCGTTTCAGTGCACTGGACTCAGATCTATGGGGACAATGCTACGATTAGCAACCCAAATTCATTGGATCCAATAGTCACACTGCCTGGTCCCGGCTTCTACGACTTCACAATGACTGCCACCACCAGTCACGCGTCTCCTTTCATTCAATCATCAGTAACTTCGATATTTTACTACACGGAATAAAGACGATGAAATTACTACACTTACTTACATTTAGCCTACTAATTGCCGATCAAAATTTATCGGCCGCGACAATCCAAATCAATTGGACAACAGATCGGCAGCTCGCAAATGATCATTCGTCGCCGCTAAGCGCTGGCACCTCCATTGATGGAGACGGAACCCTGCTACAGCTTGGGTTTTACAATTCAGCCACCACGGCAAATCCCTTTTCAGGAGCCTGGGTCGTAATGGCCACAGCATCCATTGGAGACACAGGAGTCAACCAAGTTGGGATATTCAACGTCACCACGACTCTTACGGAAGGCGCCTTTACCCAGCCAGCGATAGGGACACCATTGGCCATCCGATTTTACAACGGGACCACCGTTGCGAACTCAACCTTTTTCAACGCCGCCTCGGACACGTCGGGGTCATGGAATTGGATTGCTCCCGGGAGCCCGGTGCCGGTGCTTAATCTGACCATCACGAAAGCCGTCAGTGTCTTTCAAGCAAGTGACAGTCCTCATCTCACTACGATTCCAGTTCCCGAGCCAACATCCGTCGCATTGTTGCTGGGGGCGGTGACTCTCACGCTTCGCCGTCGGAGGGCTTGAGGCAAGATCCGGCGAATATCCGGCATTGCCAGTGGTCTGCGCCGGGGTGTATCATCCCGAGCGTCGTATTAACATGTGGAACATCCTTGAAGACCCCTGGCGGAACAGCATTGAGATACTGCTTCTCACGACCTGCATTTACCAGATTTACCGGGCGTTCCGGGCCACCCGCGGGGCGCAGATTCTGGTCGGTCTCGGGACCATCCTGATCGTTCTCACGCTGGTTTCGACAATCTTCCGGCTTGAGGTCATCCAGTGGATCATCACCCGCGCGGCAGCGGTGCTGGCGCTGGCGCTGATCGTGATTTTCCAACCGGAACTGCGCACCGGTCTCGCACGACTGGGCAGCAAGCGCATTTTCTCTTTTTCGAACAAACTGCGCATCGCCTTTCTGGAACGCTTCGCGGATTCGGTCATCAATCTATCGAAAAAGCGCATCGGCGCGCTGTATGCGATCCAGCGCGACGTGAGCTTGAAGGACTACCTCGACAGCGGCGTCATCCTCGACGCCCAGTTTTCCCCCGAGCTCGCGCTGGCGGTTTTCTATCCGAAAGCTCCCCTGCACGACGGAGGCATGATCATCGCCGACGACCGGGTGGCCGGAGCTGCATGCGTTTTCCCAGTCACCGAGCGCGAGATGCAGGACCGCTCGACCGGCCTGCGCCACCGCGCCGCCATCGGCCTGACCGAGCGGACCGACGCGATCGCAGTGGTGGTCAGCGAGGAAACCGGCGGCATTTCCATCTGCGAGAACGGCGTGCTCCACCGGAACCTGACGGAAAAACAATTCCGCGAGAAAATCGCCAAGATCTTCCTATCCGGCAATCCCTCAAATGAAACTGAAGAACCTGTCGAAAAACTGGATCGCAAAGGTCCTGTCCCTCCTTCTGGCGATAACGATCTGGTATCTGATTAAGGATCACCTCGCCACCAACGGCGAGTCCACCTATTCTAAATCGCCGCCGCCGAAGGCCACCATCGTGCCCGAAGATCCCGCGACGAAGCCCCATGCGCAGAAAAAGCGCTAGGACGAGGACGTCCCAGCGCTTTTTGAAGAACAGTCAGGAATGCTCAGAGGAGACCGAGCGCGGCGGAGATCAGGAGGTCATCGTCGATCAGCCATTTCGCAGCTTCGGTCCCCGGATTGGAGGGCTTGGCAGGAACAGTGGACTCGGTGACATCGAGGGTGAGTCCCTCGCCACGAATGCGGCGGACGACTCCACCGGCATCATAGATGGCGATGAATGCGGCCAGCACGTTGACCGAGGCCTTGGTGGTGGCGGTTTCGTCGTTGCGGCCGAGCAGGGCATCGAGCAGCGCGGGAGCCGGATCGGTCGAAGAACTCAGGCGGGTGGCCGAGCCGTTTGCGGTGGAAGTAATGCCTGCCGCGCCGGCGGTTTCGAGTTCGGTGGCGAGAGCGGCCGCGCGGGCGGCGAGTCCGGAAATTTCAAGCGCGGCAGGAAGGCGCGCTTCCAGTCCGGTCGCGAGATCGACCTGGCGGGAATGCAGGCGCGCCCAATCCGGCGAACGCAAGGCCGAATCCCCGTCCGAACCGGTGCGGCGGCCGGAAACTCCGGTCTGCACGAAAGCGGCGATGGCCTCGGCGGCGCGCTTGACCGGAATGCCGGCGCATACCGGAGCGAGCGCGAAGGCGGCAAGGCGGCTGGAGAGAAGGACGTTGCCCATGGCCTGCATCTTCGCCCCTAACAAAGCATCGCGTTCGCGCTTCACGGTGAAGAATTCCATCGCGCGGCGCAGGGTGACCTCCAACTGCGGGATGTCCCATGGCTTGGTCATGTAGCGGAAAATCCCGCCCTGGTTGACCGATCCGATTGCCGCGTCGATGTCCGAATAGGCGGTCGAGAGGATTTTGATGATGTCCGGATAATCGTCGGCGATTTTGGAAAGAAAGCCGACACCGGTTTCATTAGGCATGCGCTGGTCGGTGACAATGATGCCGATTTCATTCGCATGCTGGCGAAAGACCGCAAGCGCCTGGACACCATCCTCGGCCTCAAGGATCCGAAATTTCTCACCGAACAGACGGCGGAAATACTTGCGGGTGTTTGCCTCGTCATCCACGAACAGGATGGCGTAGCGCTGATAGTCGTAGGAGTCGATCTCGTTGCTCATAGGGGTCGGAAGGGATGGATTGGGAAGCTAATGAATGCAGGGTGATAGAATCAGGCGGGTTGGTCGAGAACGGATTCCGGGGATTCGAAGGAATCTGGCGAGAAACTCACGCCCGGAAAAGCGATGCGGAAGCGGGTGAATTCGGTGGGGCGGCTGTCCACCTCGATCATCGCCTTGTGGGTCTGGAGGATCTGGTGGGTGATCGAGAGGCCGAGGCCCATCCCCTTGCCCACGTCCTTGGAGGTGAAGAAGGGATCGAAAATCTTCTGCAGGTTTTCCGGAGGGATGCCGATACCGTTGTCGCGGATGGTGACCTGCCAGCCCTGGCCGGCGGCATCGATCGTGCAGTCGATGCGCCCCGGATCGCCGCCGTGGGCCTCGATGCGCATGTGGATGGCGTCGATGCTGTTCTGGAAAAAGTTGATGAAAACCTGCACCAGTTGGTTCGGGTTGCCGTTGATCAGGGCGTTGTCCGGTGAGGTAAAATTGAAGGCGATGTCCTTGCCCACCTGATGGCTGACCATGCGTCGCGCGCGGCCGACAATCTCGGCGAGGTCGGCATCGCCAGTGGTGACCTTGTCATCCCGGGTGAATTTCCGGAGGTCGATGACGATTTGGGAAACCCGCTCCACGCCCTCGCGGATGTCCTTGAGAATGTCCGCGTAATCGGCCTGGTCGACGGACGGCATCAGCTTGGTGAACGTCTCCAATGCGTGGAGTCCGGCGCTGGCGTAGTTCAGCGGGTTGTTGATTTCGTGGATGATGCCTGCGCTCATCCGGCCGAGTGCGGAGAGCTTTTCGTTGCGGACCATGATCACCTCGTTCTCCTTGATCTGGTCGAGCGCGGTGTGGAGTTCCGCGTTCAGATCGATCATCTCGCGACGGATGCGTGCCATGCCGATCTGGTTTTCC
This sequence comes from Luteolibacter sp., assembly GCA_039915545.1. Lineage (GTDB taxonomy): Bacteria > Verrucomicrobiota > Verrucomicrobiia > Verrucomicrobiales > Akkermansiaceae > Luteolibacter. The sequence continues at coordinate 6,703 of JBDSNC010000221.1, read as the reverse complement.
AGCCGCAGCGCGAGTTCGGCGGAAGAGAATGGCTTTGTCAGGAAATCATTCGCACCGGCTTGAAGTGCGGCGAGTTTGGTCTGCTCGTCGGCCCGCGCGGTGAGGATGATCACGGACAAGCCACGGGTGCTGTGGTTTTCACGGATCGCCTTGCAAACCTCAACGCCGTCCATTTCAGGCATCATGTGATCGAGCAGCACCAGTTGGGGACGGCGCAGGCGGGCGATTTCGAGAGCTTCGGCACCGTCGCAGGCTTCGATGACATCGACGTTGTCCATGTGCATTCTCAAAAAGCGCCGGATGTCCGGTTCGTCGTCGGCGATCAACACCAGAGGCCGTGCCCCGCTGGGACGCCCGATCACCGGGAAGGGCAACCTGCCTGTCGGTTGGAATGGTGTGTTCAAGCGGGGAGCCACTTTTCCAGGAATGGACATGGCTGCCTTGCGGTGAAGTTGGGCGATATTGCCACCGTCCTGAAGCGGATGATCCTCGTCGGCCGTGCTGGCAACCATCGCGTTTTCCGCCGTGGTCACGGTGATTGGCAGTTCGACGTTGAAAGTGGTGCCGTGGCCGAGTTTGCTGTCCACTTTTACCGTTCCATCCATCGCTTCCGACAGGCTGCGGACGAGTGCCAGTCCGATACCCGCACCTTGGAATTTCCGTGTGGAGGAAGTATCGACCTGCCAGAACCGTTCGAAAATCCGAGGCAGGACTTCCGGCGGGATGCCCACGCCGGTATCCTCGACTGCCAGACGGAGTAGGTTTCCGCCAACGGTTAGCTTCACCTCGATGGTGCCGCCGGACGGAGTGAACTTGATGGCATTGATGACGAGGTTCAGCAGGATCTTGTCGAACTTGTCACGGTCCAACAGGATCGACTCGTCATCCGACTTGCAATTCCACAACAACGCCACACGGTCCTGTTCGGCAAGATGTCGCAGGGACTTCATCAGTCCTTCAAGGTGGTGAGCTATGAGTGTTGGCTGGCGATCGATGTTCGCGTGTCCCATGTCGAAACGAACGAGATCGAGGAGGTCGTCGATGAGTTTGAGTAGACGAAGCCCGTTTTGTTCGAGCATGGTCGTCATTTCGGTCACTCCGGCATCGAGGGAATGGTTGCGCGAGAGCACGTTTTTCAGACGGTCCGTAATTCCCAGAATGATCGTCAGAGGCGTGCGGAGTTCGTGGCTGATGTTCGCGAAAAACCGGGTCTTCGCCTCATCCAATTCGCTCATCTTGCGGTTCTGCGCTTCCAACAGCTGACGCGACCGCTCGACCTCGGTCCGCAGGGCGAACTCCTGGAAACGCAGCCGCTCGTAAAAGAAATTCCCCACCACCACGAACACGCTGGTCACCAGCAGAAACCAACTATTGTTGACCAGAAGGGACAGGGAGAGGTGGCCCGGCGTCAGATACACGCTCAGATAATAGGAAGCCAGGCAGATGAGGACCATCACCAGCGAATTCCAGAACGACCAGCGCCACAACATCGCAAGCCCTACCAGGACGAGATTCAGTCCGGCATAATAACTCGATTTTTCCCCGCCCGTTGCGACGATCATCATGCAGATCGCGATGATCGGAGGCATCGCTATTCCATAGGAAATCAGGTTCAGGCGCCGGGTGTTCGGCCACGAACCGAGAATCAGGTAAATGGCAGCCAGCACCAGAGTGCAGATCGCGCGGATCATCAGAAACGGCCATGCCAGGTCGTGAAAAACCTGCCAATCCATCAACGTGCCACCCAAAACAAACGCCCCCACGATCAACGTCGCACGCCGTGCGGTGGGAATACTCACACCATTCTCATAGTCATTGAACGCCTGCCGGATTTCGACATCGTCCTGAAAATTCAGCGACTGGTGGGTGTCAGGCATCGGCCAGTTCGATTTCAAGAAACAGATTCACTCCGGTGGCATCAGCCCTCACATCGGTGCGCTTGACTGGCAGCCCCGCCGGAATCAGATCGTTCATCTCTTCGACGCTGCGGTGGATCAGGTTCCACTCCATCAAATACTCCATACAAGCCCTGCGCGGATTGCTCGTAGCCACGTTGGTCACGATAACCAATCCGCCCGGTTTGGCCATTTTGCAGAACAGATCGACAAGGCGCTGGCACACCCGCTGGGAAAGATAATCGAACAGGCCGGCGCAATAGACGATGTCGTAATCGTTGAGTTCATCGTCCGTATCACCTTGTGCAGCGGTCCGGAGAATCTGGTGGACCGAACGCTGGATGAAACGCAACGGTGTCTCCCGCCCCGCGGACATCCGCGCCTGGATGAGATTTTCCCGCGTGTAATCCAGCGTCTCGGCATTGAAGTCCAGCAGATCGAATTCGGTGAGATCGCTCTCCTCGTGATTGCGCAGGAAACGTCCCACTTCGACGGCCGGTCCGCACGCGAGGTTGAACACCCGGGTCTTGCCCTTGCGCACCCGCTTGCGGGTCTCGGACCTCAGCGTTTCCACGAGATAATCGATCCGGTTGCGGTGGGCCACCACCGGTTCGGTGTGCAGCAGAGCGAAATTCAATAGTTTGGCGAAGGCTGAGGATCCCTCATACGGGTTCCGCAGCATCATGTTCACCATTTCGTAGTCGCCCGCATAGCCGAGCGGCTTGGTATAGGTTCGGAAAATGAACGGAGAACACAGCACGATCGGATGCAGTTCCCTGCGCAGGTAAGCCTTGTGCAGGGAAACCTCGGCCTCACCGATTTCCTTCGCCACCACCTCCAATCGCTCCCAGGAAGGCAGCACCTCATTCACCACCTGCTCCTGGATCCCCGAAAAAATCTCCTTCTCCAGATCCTCCCGCGATCTCGTCACCGTTGTGCGGATGCCAACATCCACTCCGGTCATCCAGTGCTGCACCCCGCTGAACAGATTCACCATGTCTGCCACCACCAGTTTGAATGGATCGTGCACTTGGTTGGCGGACCTCCATTCCTCCATGAAAGCGCCGAACTGCGCCGGAAGATCACTCGTTCCGCTGACGGTCGAGAGGAAGTCCACTTCGACCCAGCCGTCTTCCAAAGTCGCTTCGCACACCAGCACGATGCCGGTGTTCAGCAGATTACTTACAACAGCCTTGCCGTGATACAGCAAACGCCGTGAGGCCATGATCCGGAAATCCGATAAAACCTCGGATAACTGTAGGATACTGTAGGGATTATAAACTTCAAAAACGACTGAATACCGCTTGATTCTGAGAAGATTGGCCGTCAACTCGATGCCTTGGCTATTCCGGCAGGTGATGACGCTCTGGGATGATTCGCTTGTTAAATCCATTATCAAAGTGGTCGACGGCGGAGATTGCCCGGTTCTTAACTCCTCCGCAAGTCACTAGAATTTTTTTTTACCTTCGTTGACTATATGCCACGAAAATACTGATTTTAAAGGCTTTCCAGCCCATCAACATACCCGCAAGCGTGTCAGGAAATTTCCCGACAAAATCAATTTATGCGGCGTCTTCTGACAGCCTCGGCGAGCACGTCCAGCACCTCCACGGTGTCGTTCCAATTGATGCAGGCGTCGGTCACGGACTGGCCGCGCGTGAGGGTGGAAAGATCCTTCGCGAGCTTCTGATTTCCTTCGACCAAGTTCGACTCGATCATCACCGAAGTGATCACTTTCGAGCCCTCCGCGATCTGTTGGGCGATGTTCTTCGCCACCAGCGGCTGGTTCCGGTAATCCTTCATCGAATTTCCGTGCGAGCAATCGATCATCACGGATTCAACGAGTTTCTGCTCGCGCAGCATCTCCGCGGAGGCATCCACATCGGCTTTTTCGTAGTTCGGACCGGATTTTCCGCCACGCAGGATCAGGTGACAGGACTCGTTTCCAGCGGTGGAGACGATTGCGGAGACGCCTTGTTTCGTGACCGACAGAAAATGGTGCGGCCGCGAGGATGACTGGATGGCGTCGAGCGCGATCTGGATCGAGCCGCTGGTGCCGTTTTTGAAACCGACCGGCATCGAGAGTCCCGACGCCAGTTCGCGGTGGATCTGCGACTCGGTCGTGCGGGCACCGATCGCCCCCCAAGAAATCAGATCCGCGATGTATTGTGGTGAAATCGTGTCGAGGAATTCCGTTCCGGAAGGCACTCCCATGTTGGCGAGATCCAGCAACAGACCACGGGCGATGCGCAGGCCGTGGTTGATGTCGAAGGAATCATCGAGACCCGGATCGTTGATCAGCCCCTTCCAGCCGACCGTCGTCCGTGGTTTCTCAAAATAGACCCGCATGATGACGAAAACGTCTTTTTCGATGCGTTTTGCCTCCTCTTTCAGCTTCGTCGCATACTCGATCGCAGCCTCGGGATCATGAATCGAACATGGCCCCACCACCGCCAGCAAGCGGTCGTCCTCGCCGCGGAGGATGGCATCCGCCTGGGCACGCGCGCTCGCCACCAACTCGGATGCCTGCTCGGTGAGTGGAAGATAATAGGCAAGCACCGCTGGGGAAATAAGCGGATTGAGGCCAGTGATTCTCAGGTCGTCGGTGCGGTGTCGCGTCACGCGGCCAAGCGTGAACGACAAATTGCAAACTACGCAAGGCACAAGTTCCGCAAACATACGCTCTTGCGGGCATCTCCCGTTCCTGATTCCTTTTGCCCTCAATGAAAACCCTCACGCTCTGCCTGATTTTCACTCTGCCGCTTGCCGCGAAAGAAGCGCCCCCTGCCCCACCCTGCGCCGCCGCGGCTTCCCAATTTCTCGACTCCCTCGATCCCGCGCAACGCGCCAAAGCCTCAATGCCGCTGGACGCCGGTGATCGCGAAAATTTCCGCTACACGCCCCAGGAACACCGCGCCGGACTGCCGCTCAAGGAAATGACCGACGCCCAGCGCGAAGCCGTCATGAGACTCCTCGACTCCGCGCTCAGCGAAAAGGGCAAGCTCAAGGTCACCCAGATCATGTCGTTGGAAAGTGTGCTCGCGGAAATCGAGAAACGCCCGGACTACCGCGATCCCACCCGGTATTTCGTCTCCATCTTCGGCACCCCCGGCGATCCGAAAGGCTGGGGCTGGCGTTTCGAAGGCCATCACCTCTCGCTCAGCTTCACCCTCGTCGAAGGTAAAAAGGTTTCACTGACCCCATCCTTCCTCGGCTCGAACCCCGGTGAAGTCCGCGAGGGCCCGCGGGTCGGATTGAAAGTCCTCGCCGCAGAGGAGGAGCTTTCCCGCACGCTGGTCACCACGCTCCTATCCGATGGGAAATCCTCCGTCATTTTCAGCGAGAAACCACCCACGGAAATCCTCAGCGCCGAGTCCCGCAAGGCCACCGCACTCGATCCCGTCGGCCTGTCTGCTAACGAAATGTCGGAAACCCAGCGCACGGCCCTGCTTCAGCTCGTTTCCGAATACACCGGCCGCTACCGCAAGGAATTCGCCGAGGCGGACATGGAGAAAATCAAAAACGCGGGCATCGACAAGATCCGCTTCGGCTGGTCCGGCGGCATCAAGCCCGGAGAAGCCTACTATTACCGCGTCCAAGGCCCCACCTTCCTCATCGAAGCCGTGAATTCCCAGAACAACGCCAACCACCTCCACGCCGCATGGCGTGACTTCGAAGGCGACCACGGCCGCGATATCCTCGCCGAACACATCCAACAGGAACACTGAAAAGTGACACGGACATTCCTGTCTGTTCTTAAAAAATGAGCATCAAAAAAGACCGCATCGACGCCCTGCTGGTGACCCGCGGCCTCTGCGATTCCCGCGAACAGGCCAAGCGCCTCGTCCTCGCCGGAGAAGTCCGCAGCGGCGATCACGTCATCGACAAACCGAGCACGAAGATCGCCTCCGACGCCCCGCTGGAGATCAAGGAAAAGCTCCGTTACGTCGGCCGCGGCGGACTCAAGCTGGAGGGTGCGCTCGACGCGTTCGGCATCGATCCGACCGGCTGGACCTGCATCGACGTAGGCTCCTCCACCGGCGGCTTCACCGACTGTCTTCTCCAACGCGGCGCCACCCGTGTCCACGCCGTGGACGTCGGCACCAACCAACTCGTCTGGAAACTCCGCAACGATCCGCGAGTCATCGTGAAAGAGCAGTTCAACGCCCGCCACATGGTCCCCGAAGACATCGGCGAACTTTGCCGTCTCGCCGTTACCGACCTCTCCTTCATTTCACTCACCAAAGTCCTGCCCGCCATCTTCTCCGTGCTCGAAGATGACGGAGCCGTCGTCTGCCTCATCAAGCCTCAGTTCGAACTCCAACGCGAAGACATCACCAAAGGCGGCATCGTCCGCGATCCGGCGCTGCACGAACAAGCAGTCGAAAAGATCCGCAAATTCGTCACCGAAGAACACGGCTGCGAATGGCGCGGCCTCATCCCATCGCCCATCACCGGTATGGACGGAAATCAGGAGTTTTTGGCCTGGGTCGCTAAAAAACCTGCGAACTCCGCCCTCTGAGCCCCCGCTAAGTCCGAAAATGGGACCACTTGGCCGATTCTGGGACCTCAATTACCTTCCAAAACCGAACTTTCCGGATCATCTTACATCCAACGAAAGGCGACAGCCCACTACGGTGAACTGAAAACCTTTCTCAACATATCCTGTCCTGCGTAACTCTGCTATAAGCGCCATCGAACTCCGGGGGGAAGACGATGACAAAGCCGGCAGAGCCACGCGGGATCTTTGGGGGGAATAATGTGCAATCTCGGGCGCGGATCGATTCTTTCGGTCCGCGCCCGCTTCT
>JBDSNC010000275.1:0-21340 GCA_039915545.1 Luteolibacter sp. | reverse complement strand
ATGTAAAGGGCGGAATCGCGGCCCTCGTCCACCACGCCGACACTCAGGTGCGCGTTGAGTTCGACTGCGGCAAGCGAGGTCTGATACATCGTTGGAGGAATCTGGCCGGTCCATCAAAGCGTAAGTAACTGCGGACTCTGTGACTGTTTTGCTAGGCAATGCGAGCGCACTGCGACGGGACTTCAGACACCACCCACCTCAGGCCGCTATCAAACATCCCGTCAAGAAGGTCGGCCAATGCGGATGACATGAAAAGCTGAACTCTGAAAATAAATGGCGAAAGGATCCGGCTCCTCAAACTATACCGGGTCTCGAAGGAGAGAGACTGGGATTGTTAGTGCCGCGATCTCCTGCCACTCGGCGGGAACTGCGGGAGGCTCGTGGATTGTGAAGCCAGCTTTCGCGAGTTCCAGTAATTGTTCCCAGTTGATGGGCATCGAAACGGTGGCACGAAGCCGGAAGCGGAATCAAAACAACTCCCCTTGTGTTGGTGGAACGGGCGGGGCTTCAGAACCTTTCTTTTTCAGATAGTTTTCTGCCTCTCGATAGATCAAAGGTACGGCGGAGGGGCCGAACTCTTGCAGCTCGCCGCTCAGGTAAGCGCCTATCTGCGAATCAGTGAGAACCGCAGGCATCCGGTCGTGGATAGGTCCGAGCAGGGAATTCGGCTCGGTGGTGATCATGGAAAGGCACTCCCCGCGGTCTTGCTCTACCCGCCAAATTCCCGCGATCCATGTCATTTGCTCTTCTGGTCGCTCAAACCGCAGAGGCACCATGCTACCCCGTATTTCCACCCATTCGTAAAATGCGGCGGCGGGGATAAGACAACGTCGTTCGCGAAATGATTTGTTCCAAGTGTGACCGCCAAGCTTTTCTTCGCGTGAATTTACGGCCGTCCGGGTTTTGCCTGGCTTGCCGGGGACTGGTAGCTTGAAACCCCAGAGCATCGTCCGAAGGGACTTGTCCGGCATGATGACGGGCGCGGGAATCGTTGGTCGAATCAGTCGGGGCTGGTCGATCAGGATCAGCTCGGCGACTGCTGCGGCATCCAAATACCCCGGATCACTTCCCCGTTTTTTCCCGGCAACTTCGTAGGCGGTGCACATGGCATCAGTCTTGGTCAGTTAATAACGAGCACGGAATTTGTCCCATCTGCTGCCGGAAATAAATCGGAATCCACGGATACCGTTTCAGCCGATTCCGATTCCTCAAATGGCCCGTCCGGTTCGCACGGGTGGAAAACGACTAGCATGTCGGGCGAGGATTGAAGAATCGGTCCCAAAACAGCGGCAAGGTCTTTGACAGTCATTCAATACGCTGGAACCTCGGGGGCGGCTCCGTCAAAAGGTTTCCTCCCGGCCAGATTACCGAAATCTCTGGACAAATCACCGGGGCGGTTATCTTCGAGATATGGGGAAATTGTGTGAAAATCCACTAGATTGTGAAATCGGCGACGCATTTCGCGATGACGGACGGGCGCAGATGTGGGGATGGGATTTAAACGAGGATCTCCTTGCATCGACGCTTTTTGACCCCGCCCAAGAGGTCTTGAATCCCGACATGTCCGACCGGATTTTCAAGCAAGTGACGGCGGAAATTGATGGAAAGCCGGTGGATATTGCCATCCGGATCGATGCGGCCAAGTGGACCGAGGATTTTCCCTACGGGTGGCATTTGCTAGATACGCTTAACGACGGGCAGTAGCGTCCATGTGCCGAAACCCGATAAGGATCTAGTCATCGGTGGGCTGATCGTCATGGCGCTTATCATGTTTTTCGCGCTCGTCGAATGGCTGAAAACTGAACCGCAGCTCCTTTTCCTGAACCAAATTTCAGTGGAAATCATGGGATCTACCCGCGTGCTCCCGGTCGATGTCAGTGAGAGGCGTAATGCCGGTGACGTAAACGGTCGGCTGGTCGCCTTCGGACCGCTGGAGCCGTCCTACCGCACAGAGGAATGGCTCCGTTGTAATCACCAACCTAAAATGGTGGAAAGTTTCCTTCTTCACGAACAGATTCGCGATTCCGGTTTCGTCGTCCAACGAAATGAAGCAGTGGCCCTTGGCGGTTCCAGGTCGCTGACGGCAGATCGCCATTCCCGCCACCGTGACGGGACAGCCGCGGGGGAGGTTTTGCAGATCCTTCGCCCGCTGGATGTTCCGCCGCCCGGACTTTTCCCGCCACAGGCGCATCGGATGGGGACCAATGGAACCTCCCTGGGTGACGAAATCCGCCGACAACCGTTCCGCCATTTCCATCGGCGGCATGACTCCATGATTGGCCGGACGGCGGGCTGTCAGGAGATCGTCGAACAACGGCAGTTCGACCTGCCACAGGGCTTCGCGGCGATGCTCGAACAACGGCAGTTCGTTCAATGCCCCGGCATGGGCTAGCAACCGTTTCTCCTTCGCCGTCGGACGAACACGGGACATGAAATCCTCCAAAGACGCAAACGGCTGAAGCTCCCTTTCCCTAACGATCCGTGACACCGTCGCGGTGGTCAGACCCTGGGGTCGGAGAAGCCCGAGCCGCAGGGTGGAGTCAACCAGAACTTCCGTCACATCATGGCTCGACACGCACGACTCCGGCAACATGCGGATGCCGTGTCGCTTGGCGTCCTGGATCAACGTGTTCACCGAGTAGAAGCCCATCGGCTGATTGTTGATGAGACCGGTGTAAAACTCCGCCGGGTGGTGGACCTTCAGCCAGCATGACGCGTAGGCAATCAACGCGAAGGAAATGGCGTGGCTCTCCGGGAAACCCGTAGAGGGCGAACGAGCCGATTGAATCCACGATCTTTGTCTGCACGTCCGGGGTTATTCCTCGTTCTCCCATACGCAGCCTCAGCTTGGCCGTCACCTGTTCCATGCGGCTGTCGTCGCGTTTGAATGCCATCGCTTTCCGAAGCTCGTCCGCTTCGGCACCGGTGAAGCCCGCCACATCCATCGCCATTCTCAGCACCTGCTTCTGGAAAAGCGGAATGCCGAGCGTGCGCTTCAAGGTTTGCTCGCAGGCGGGTGGATCTAGTTGACTTTCACTTCCGGCTGGTCGAAGGCGTGGGGCGTGTCGCCCACGGCCTAGCCTTCGATGAGGACATCGAAGGGGATTCAACCATTGCCCGGGAAAAGCCTGCCGTAGAGCATTAAGGCGAGTCTCACGGTTTCTTTTTTTGTTGGGAAGGCGGATCATTGGTGAAGATGCGGAACGGCAGCTTGATGCCTTCGGTGAGCACCGTTCCTGTGATTTTCCCGGTCTCTTCGAGAGTATCGACCACCACTCCGACAGTGCCAGACGCCGTGTTTGAGGCGAGCCGCGCAGGTCCCAATGGCTTTACGCGGATGTCGTTAAACGGCCCTTCCACCTCCATTTCCAGCAGGCGGCTCAGCGGGCTGGTCACCAGACCCGGCAGACCGACCAGTTTCCCGCGCGCGCGCCCCGCGACCGTTTCCTTTTTCAAATCGACCTTGCCATTGGCGCTGACGGTCAGCGACCCACCCTTCGCCTCGAAGCGTTTCACCTCCACCACCTGTGGGTTCAAGTCGAAATCCGCATCAAACTCGCCCTTTCCCGATCGTTCGACTCCCGGCAGCAAGGCTATGAAAAGATCAAACACCTGGTCCAGCAGGGGAACCTCGAATACTGGCGCATCCTGCAAATGCATCGATCCGCGCCCCTCCAATTCCTTGCTGGATAAATTGATCACCCCTTGAAAATCCGCTGAAACAACGCCCGGCTTCGACTGCCATCGGTCGTCACCACCGAGACGCTTGAGTTCGGATAGTCTGATGTCCCTGACCGCCAGTTTCGCCTGACGCAGCACTCCCTCTCTATAACACCCGTCCAGTGCAACACTCCCATCCATAACTTCGGCCCGCGAATTCCGGAAGATCCATTCATCGCCGTCATAGGCGGCATTGATTGATAGATTCCGGGCTTCTATTTTCCGATCCTTCACGATGAAACTCGTGTCGTCCTTTGCACTTACCTTGAGCGTTCCAACGGTCCAACGGGAGTCGCCTGAAGCGGTGTCGCGTCGCAGATTCCGTATTTCGACGAGGGGGAAGGTCTGAAATTTCACGGCTTGCAGCGCTTCGGGAACCGGCCGACCCGCATCCTTTGCTAGAAGCAGCAGATCGGCAGGCCCCTTCAAACTCCCGAACGTCAGCACGTGCGCCCGATAGCTCCCCTGATATTCGTCGGCGCGTCCGCCGCCATCCCGAAGGACGCCGGTGAAAAGGAAAGGGGACTGCTCATCCCGCCGTGTGAGCGCCCCCTTTGTCGAGCCGTTGGCAGTGATCATTTCATAATCGATTTTGGATTTTTCCGAGGATAGCGTGGCGTGTGCGTCGATTTTCGCGAACCGCACGCCCTGCCACTCGATATCGCTGCCTTCACCCTTCAGGGCAGACTCCCAAACCAAGGTCGTTTTCCTGAAATCCATCATGAAGTTTCCCGTCAGGCGAAACCGGCCGCCGTTGTGAAAATCCAATATGGCCATGGCCGTCCGGATGGGACTGAAATCGGGAACGAAAGTTTCGGCGGGAGAATCCGGCACAGTTTTCTGCAGGATCTTCCCGCTCAGCTCGCTGTCGAGTCCGCCTTCGCTGATTTTGACACCTTTGATATTCAATTGTTCGGGAGACGATTCAATTTGTAATGAAACACGTGCCAGCCCCAAGTTTCCCCCTTGATCGTGCAGCACGACGGACGAACCGGCGATCTTGAAACTGGTGGCCTTGTTTTGCCCCGTGAGAAACTGTTGGAGAGTAAAGCCGATGTTCAGCGAATCCATCTCCGCGACCTTTGAGCCACCTTTGATAAGAACAAACCGTGGCTTTTCCAAGTGCATTCCCCTCCAGGGATCCCAGATAGCGTTTTGCCAGGAAACGGCCAATCCCCGTTCCTTCAGCTCGTCGGTCAAAGCGCGTTGGATTTTCGTCTCCATCCAGCACTTTCCCCCGAAGTAGCCGGCGGGCAACGTCAACGCGGCCACCGCGAGAAGGAGTTTCATTCCACGGGAGGAGAGTGCTTTCCTGATCGCTGGCAAGAGTGACATGGTTTCTGCGGGGGAAATGTTTGGGGATGTCGGACGAGTCCGGTGCTTCCCGAATCACCAGCATTCCGTGTTCCCTACCTGACCAGTGGATCTGCGGAGATTCTGATGGCGCGAATCGTGCATTCCTTCCATCGCACGGTTGCAGCGTGCGAATTCAGGAAAGATTTTGAAACCACCCTCGCATGATATCAAGGTCGGCGGGCTTTACGAGATGCTCGTTGAATCCCGCCGCCCTGGCCTGCGCTCGGCATCGGTTCCATAACCTGTCAGTGCGATGGGGAACACGTTCTCCATCCCCGGCATCGACCGCTCCCCGACACCAGTGTGGGACGACCGGACGGTATTCGTCCGCCTGTGATTTCGTCGAGTTCTTGGATTCCGGTGCTGGCTTGGCAAGGTGGCGGGAGGCTTTTTCTGAAGATGCTTTTCTCGACATGGATTGGTTCGTCAACTGTGCCGAGCAGCCGGATCACAAGGAATTTGTTGAAGCCCCGCAGAAAACGGTAATTCCGTTTGTCGGAAATTTCACTTGAATAACACCTGTGCTGTTGAAGGATGATTTGCTTGAACGATTTTGAACACAACGACGGCGAGCTGTTCCCCTGGAAGCAGGTGGTGGCAAAATCGGTGCACGACATGCGGACCCCGCTTTCATGCATCCGTACGACTGTCGAAGTGTTGCGGATGATATCCGCCGGGTCGGAAAAGCATGGTCGGCTGATTGCAATCCTGGATAAACAAGTGGACGAACTGTCCTCCCAAATGGAGACACTCCTGAAAAATCCTGATGCGTTTTTGCACCTTCCGCAGGTTGGTCCGCATGATGAATAAATAGTGCATCCCACATCCGTTTTTGAAAATTCAGCTTGCATGGCGCGACGAAATTGGATGGATTTTTATTCATGAGCGTCTTGCTTGGGAACGAGGAAGCGGATGTCCGGGTGTCTTTATTAAAGGACACGATTGGAGACGCCACGCCGTGTTTGAAAAAAATCGTGGTGGTGGATGATTCTAAATTTCTCGCCGACATCCTCGCCACGTTTTTCCAGCTTGAGGGGCTTTCCGCCCAAGCGGTTTACGGCGGTGCGGAAGCGGTGGCGACGATCTGCCGGGAAATTCCCGACGTGGCTTTTGTTGACCTCGTCATGCCGGACCTGAGTGGCATGGAGGTGGCCAGGCATGTCCGGGCATCGGGAATTGAACGTCCTCCGGTGTTGGTCGCCCTCAGCGCTTGGGAAGAAGATGGGGTGAGGCGCGAGGCGAAGGAAGCGGGGTTTGATTATTTCCTCGCGAAACCGGTGGATATCCCCGAGTTGCGCGAGTTCATGTCTCGCTTGGGCGCCGACCACGTGTCCCGGGTAACACTTGGAAAATGAATCTCCGGATGCGAGGTTAAGGGGAGTCGGCGGTTTGGGAAACCCACCTCGTCAAAATCAGTGGATGCTTCCGAACATTTCGATCGCCCGCCGCAGTCTGTCGAATGCCGGATCAACAGCGCGAAGTGCTTTCGTTTGGGAACATGGGGGTAGTGGTGTGATCGCGAAAAAGAGTGGCAAATCGCACGCGCTGTTTTGCAAGTTGCATTCACGGAGCATGCCTCGATCCAAAGCCGCTGGTAAAAAAGCTTGATATATCAATCCCCGGTTGGAGCCGGATTCTGGCATTCATCCTGCGAAGGGTTGCCGGGCGAATTTCGTCCCTTCAACCATCAACTGAAATCCAAAGTCATGTCCAAGCTCAATTCGCTAGAAGCCCTCCTCGCGGAGGAGATCAAGGATCTCCATAGCGCGGAGACCCAACTCGTCAAAGCTCTTCCAAAGATGGCCAAGGCCGCTTCGGATCCGGATCTCGCCGCCGCCTTTACCGGCCATCTTGAAGAAACAAAGGGCCATGTGGCGAGGCTGGAGGAGGTTGCGAAGCTCCTCGGCATAACCCCGCGTGGTAAAACTTGCAAAGCCATGAAGGGCCTCGTCGAGGAAGGCGCGGAAACCATCGAAGAGGAGGGTGATCCTTCGCTCAAGGATCTGGCACTTATCACCGCCGCCCAAAAGGTGGAGCACTATGAAATCTCCGGCTATGGATCCGCCCGCGCGCTTGCCGGACGTCTTGGCCTCAAGGACGTCGTAAAGCTTCTGCAAACGACCGAGAATGAGGAAGGCAGCGCCGACAAAAAGCTGACCGGGATTGCTGAAAATCTCTACTCCTCCGTCCTCGAAACCTCCGGCTCTTGAAAACATCGAAAGCCTCTGTCATCCGCTCCGTCACGGCGAAACCGTTGGCGGAGCGGTTCGTGTTAGCGATTTAATCCCACCGTTTCTCCCGCCTGTCACCATCCGTCTCGACAGGCTAGTCCATGGAGGAGCGTCACTTAGAAAAAACGAATTAAAGAATGAACAGTCGTCAGATCCACGATGTTGTTATCGCCGGCGGCGGTCCTGCCGGGTTGAGTGCCGCGCTGCTTCTCGGCCGCTGCCTTCGTGACACCGTTCTCTGCGACTCCGGTCGTTTCGAGATCGAGTCATTTCCTTCAACCGGCGGCTTTCTCGGGCATGATGGCTGTGATCCATCCGAACTCCTCAGGGCCGGTAGGGAACAGGTCGCGAAGTTCGATTCCGTCACGCACGTTGCAGCTCAGGTATGCGATGTGCAAAGAACCAGCGATGGGTTCTCCGTGATCTGTGCGGACGGGCGGAGACTGGCCACCAAGACCTTGCTGATCGCGCCCGGTCGTAATCCCCAGGTGCCGGATATCGAGGGCGCGGGTAATTTTCATGGAAGATCCCTGCATCAATTTCCCGGTGGGGAAGGTTGGAATCACCAGGGAAAGCGACTTGGAGTTCTCGGTGGCGGTGATGATGAGGTGCAGCTTGCGCTGAAACTGTTTGTGTGGAGCAGCCGGATCACGCTTTTTTCCAACGGCGGGCAGATTTCCACGAAATCCCGCCGGCTTCTTTCCGATAACCGGATTTTGATAGAGCCACGTTCCGTCGTCGGTTTGCAGGGTGTTGAAGACCGCTTGGAATTCGTTCGCTTGGAAGACGGAACATGCCTGCCCTGTGAGGCATTGTTCTATTCAGTTTCCGAAATGTGTTACTCACGGCTGGCCGTGAAATTGGGCTGCGATGCCAGACGCTTGTGCTATCGGAACGCTTGGATGCCGGACGGCGGGTCGGGAATTCAAGGGCTTTTTTTTGCGGGGAATCCTTTTGCGACTCCCGAAATGGCGATCATTGCGGCCGCCGATGGCGTCAAGGCCGCTCAGGAGGTTGACCGGTGGCTCGCCGGGTCCGAACGATCCTATCTCGCCGTCAAATCCGCATGAAACTATTTTTGCCATGAACAAAAACCTCCATCATTATCTCAACCATCATCTGGCAGGCTCCCTCGGCGCGGTGCGCTTGATCGAACATTTGATCGACACCGTGGATGAACCGGAGGCGCGCGACTTTTTCGTACAACTCAAGGTCGAAGTAGAAGAGGATCAGGAACTTCTGAAAGGATTGCTGACTTCGGCCGGAATGGACACCAGTACATCGATCCACATTGCGGGCGAAATCGCGGGCCGGGTCGGATTTCTCCAGTTCATGTGGGAAGGATTTGAACCAAGGGGCCTTGGCCTGTTTGAAGGCCTGGAAATCCTCGCGCTCGGCATTCAGGGCAAGCGCCTGCTCTGGCTGGCACTCAGCGAGATCGAATTCCTGATTCCGGAATGGCGCGACGTGGATTTCGCGAGATTGGAGAGGGAAGCCCTGTCCCAGCGGAACAATGTGGAACGATGGCGCATTGAGGCGGCGCGGGACACATTGCGGTTTGAGCGGGCCGTGTGAGATCCCAGCACTGCTTTTCCGCCCCCATCTGTCCGCTTCTATTCGGTAAGCAGGAAAAAACTCACCGCGGCAGTCGCACGGATCTGACTCGGAAAGATCCTCCGGATACATCAATGCGATATTGGTGCCTTTCCGAACCCGGATGTTCTTGATAGAGGACCGCTTACTCGTCCTTCCAGTAAATCTGGATCATCAGAAGGGAAGCTCCGGCTACCGCGAACAGGAAGAAGACCATGGCGAGGCCGGGATAGCCGAAGATCCGGTAGGTCGTTTCAACACGCGCAAGCATTGACGAACCTACGATGAAAGCCGCCAGGATGAGTCCTGTGGTGATGCGGTTGGCTACTTTCTGCAATCCTTGAAGCAGCTTGTGTTCGTCAATGGAATCCACTTTGACCCTGAGCTTGTTATCCGCCACCATCTCCAGTATCCGGTTCATGCGTGACGGGAGCTGTCCGAGGAAATCCTTTGTCTCTGTGAGGGCACCCAACAGGTTGGCGGACGTCAGCGACTCCTTCATCCGTTTTGTCGCGAACTCGCTGAGATGCCGGCGGATGGATTCATTGGGATCAAAGTCGGGAGAAAGTGTGATGCCCACCCGGTCCAGATTCATCAGTGTCTTTCCTAGCAGGCTTATTTCCGCAGGGATCCGGATGCCGGCCGCAGCGCATGCCTGCATGACCAACAGGACGACCGCTCCCACCTGAAGGTTGTCGATACTGCGGGTTTTCACCGAACCAACGATATTTTCGATGGCGTTGATGAAGAGGTTCCGGTCGATCGGCTCGCCACGGCTCTCTCCGATTTTCATGGCCGCTTCCGCCGTCTGTACGCCGTCTCCATCAGCAATGCCGGCCAGAAGGTGCACAAGCTGGTCGCGGATCCGTTGGTTGAGTCGACCGATCATTCCGAGATCGAGAATTGCGATGTTGCGCTCCGGGGTGAGTAGAAGATTTCCCGGATGTGGGTCGGCGTGGAAGAAGCCGTCGACGAGTATCTGCTGGAGATAGGCACGGAACAATTCCTCCGCCAGCACGTCTCCATCCAGATCCACCAGCACCGGTCCTGCGAGTGAAGTGATCTTGGTGCCAGCCAGGTAATCCATCGTCAGGACCTGCGAGGTGGAATAGTCGTCAATCACCGCAGGGATCCGAAGGCGGTGGAATTCCTTGAGGTTCCTGCGGAGTTCTCCGAGGTGGAGCGCCTCCTTCTGGTAATCGAGTTCGCGCATCAGCGTGCCGCGGAAATTTTCCACAATGCGGGAAATCTCATAGCGTCTGCCGAAGTCGGTGTGCTCATCGAGAAATTCAGCAATCTCGGCGAGACTTTCAAGATCCTCCACAATTTGCCGGCGGATTTCCGGCCGCTGCACCTTGACCGCGACTGCCTTGCCGCCCCGGAGTGTGGCAAGATGGACCTGGCCAAGCGATGCCGATCCCAGCGGCTTTTTTTCGAAACTTTCAAAGGCTTTTGACATCCTGACTCCCAGTTGGTCTTGAACGACTTTCTCGATCACCTCGTAAGAGACCGGTTCCACCTTGTCCTGAAGTCGGGAGAGGGCTTCCAGATAGGAAGGAGGCAGGAGGTCGGAGCGGGTTGAAAGGAGCTGGCCGATTTTTACAAAAGTAGGACCGAGTTTTTCCAGATCGGCCGCAAGATCAGTTCCTCCGGCGCTTTCGTCTTTTCCAGGCGTTTCAAAATTGGCCTGTTTGAAGACATCGGAGTTCGCATATTTGTAAAAAAGAAGCGCGACATCTTTGTATCGTTTAAGATGGGTGTGTGCGAGTTTCACGATGTTCTGGTTTTTTGTGTTGGCGCTGCCTTATTCGATTGAATGTAGGACCTCACAGATCAGGCGAGCGTTGGTCTTAATGGTGACGCGCTTATCGCAACAAACATGCCATCTTTCAGGGCTCGATGGTGCGGACGGGACTTGCTCAAACCGGTGCCCGGTCGCCAGGATATTCGGACCTCGCAAGAGTTGCTTTTTGCAAATGAAAAGCTCACGGGGTTGCACAATGCAAATTCCGGATGCGGTTCATCGGACGCTCTGTGGAAATGAGCACTTGGTAAAAATACAGAATCATTCCCCGTTCCTAGCTGCCTCAACATGGACAGCAATCAATTCATACGTAGGCGTTTGCTTTTCTTCGCAGGTTAAATGCCGCCAAAATTGTTTCAAAGTTGAAGTCCTGTTTCCGGTGCGTCGACCGAGCCTCGGATCGCGGATGTATGAGATTTCGCAGGGCGCTAAACTCGCGTCGGATTAGTAGCAGTTTCCGACCTCGAATCCCGCGCTGCCGTCGTTTCAATGCGGGAAAGTGCAATCTGCCATATCGGTTTGCGGGGGATCATTGCAAACCGCATCGGACCCGCGGGACCTGCTGACCCTCAATGTGATGGCCTGTCGATGTCGAAAGCGCCGGATCCGCTTTGCTAAAGGGATTCGACGGTATCGCTGCCGCTCATGTCGCGTTGGCATGAATTTCGCAAGGAAGCATGTGTAATTCTCATGCAGCCATGAATCGGAAATTCAAGATCACTCTCCACCGCGGCGAAGACGCTGCCTGTCATGTGGTGTCCTACCTTGAGAACGAGCTCCCACGCTCGGTGAGGATCAGTGGAGACGAGCGCAAGTTCCTGCGTCCTGACGGAAATCCGGTTTCCTTTACAAATGTCCATCAGGACCAACTGGCCGCCGCAGTGAAGCACCAGTCGGAGGAATCCGGTGCGGAGGGTGCGATCGAGGAGGTGACCGGCAGCCGGGAGTTTCAAATCATGCTGAGTGGAAACGGATTCACCGCGAATTATCAGATTGTCTATCATTCTGGAAATGAGATTCCGGTGGTGACGTCTCCGGCACCCAACGAGGACATTCCACTTCCCGATGGAAGCAAGATTCCCTTCGAGCGGCTGAGGGCGGCCGACTTGAAGAGTTTTGTTTCCAGCATGGCTAAGTCGAACGGGCTGAACTTCGAGTTTGTGGATCCGGACGAGTGAACCCATTCGACCGGTCCGGCTCGGAAAGCCCGATATCACATCTCATAAACCCCTAACTACCCCCACCCGATGAATACCCTGTTTGAAGAACCCTGCGTTCTCCGCGAAACGATTGCTGAGATCATTCCCGAGGAAATCGCCTCATTTTGCGAACCTGATACGACCCAGTTGGATGAGCATTTTCGTCTCAACGACTTGATCCACTCATATCCTGTTGAAGATCATTCAGAGGAACTGGAGTCTCTCTGCAGGAAGCAGATCGAAATAGCGCCGGAGCTGATCGCATCGGAGAAAGCGTCCGCAGAAATAAATGGTAGCGACTTCTGCCCGGTGGCTCACGCAGGCTATAACCGGTTGAGCGCCATCCTTTATTCACGGCATTGTTGGCCTGATGTTGTCAACCTGTATAAAGAAGCCATGGAGAATGGATGGAACGTCCGGGAGATGGAAGAGCGGGTCGAGGCCGCCAGAAGCGCGATGAGCGCCCGATAATGTTTTCGGGAAATTCTTGGGTCCGGTGGCTCTTCGATGGACTTGTGGTGTGAACACCCACAAGCCGATCGTGAACGTGAAGAAGTCCTAGCCGTTGATGATTTCTCCACCGAACATTGACGCGGATTTTCAAATCAGCGAACTGGATCGGAACGGGTGAAAGTTCCACTACCCTTGCTAACGGGCTGGCGGGCGGCTTTCGGTGGGGCCGGGTTGTTTGACATCGGGAGCAGTGACGGTTCCGTTGGCGACAAGCGCCGGTTGTTCCGGTTGCCCGGCTTGAGCCGGACGCATCAGGAGCAGCTTGCTGCCAACGAGGGAATCAAGTCCGTTAGCAGAGTCGGGCAAACGCAGGGTGGCGCTCACATTGGAAGCGCCTTTGGCGTCGGCGGTGAATGTTTGCAAGATCCGGTCGCTGGAAAGGGATGTGACGTCCTCGGCGGTTTTTTTCAGTCCACGGTTTCCGGTTACGCTGGTGCCTTCACCTGTGCCCGGTGCGCCGGACCGCGATTGTCCGTCGGGTTTCCCGGCGTCGGGAATGCCCGCGGCAGGTGGTGCTGTCTCCGGAGCTCCGGCGTGTGGCCGGCCGGAGTCCGGAGGGCCTGCTTCCGAAGGGCGTTTTCCTGAATCCGCAGGACTGTTGGGACTTTGGGTCTCTCTCGGAAAAGGCAGGATCAGTTGATAGGATTTTCCCGGTTCCAGTCCTTCGATTCTCCCGTTGACGTTGATGGCGTTGCCGGAAAGGGAAAAGGAGACCTCGCCTCTGGGGGTGGCATCCGGAGTGGTGCTGCGCAGCGCCGCTACCAGTTTGCCAGGATGTCGATTCGGATCGGGAGGGGCGGAAGGGGAGGTTGATGAATCGGAAATGGTGCCTGTCGAGTGATCTTCCGTCTGGGCGGATGCGGTCGGAATGGCCAGGATCGCGAGAAGAAATCCCGCAGCGGTGCAGGTCACTCTGTTCCAATGCGGCATGGTTTTCATAAGTGGTAGGAGTTAGGGTTGATGTTTCGAAAGGGGGGCGCAGTTGCCTGCCATCGGAGTGGTATCTCTACGGACGGGATATTTTCGCAGGATTTGTACCAAACGGCGGTGGATACGGAAATGCGCGTCTGTTTGCCGGAAATTTTTGGAAGGCGGCCTGAAGGGGGGGTGCAAATTGTAGTCGGCGATGGCGGAGGGCGCGGCGTTTTGCAACGGGCCTCTGCATTTCCAGCGACTGCGAAGCGCCGGAAACCTTGAAACTATCACGTTGAGGAGGATTGGTATGTCTCTTGCGATAGGATCCGTTCCTCACTGCCTGCTCCGGACAAGCTGGCTCGGGTCAGGGGGAAATAATCAAACCAAACCAACGTCATGAAAAAAACAGCCAAAGCATGGAGCCTTATCACCTTGGCAAGCTTGCTCCCCTTGAGCGCGCAAGTCACCAAGACCACGGAGCAGACCGAGAGGACGCACAACGCGGACGGAAGTGTCACCGAAACCAACACCACCACCACGCAAACCTTCAATCCCGAAGCCAGGACCAAGGTGGTGACCTATTTCGACACCTATAAGACCAATCCATACGGGCTTCCTCCGGCCTGGGCAACGAAAGTGCATGTGAAGCACATTCCTGCCGCATGGCGGACCACCCGGATCGCTCCAGGCGTCGTGGTGGCCGAGAAGGAACGCAGCTATCTGGTGGAGGCTCCTGCGGATCTGGTCCAGGTCCTGCCACCCGCTACAGGAAATGTGCGTTACTATGTCGCCGGCAGCAATGTCGTCGCGGTGGACGGCAGTTACAAGGTCGTCGATTCGGTCCAGATTCCTACGATCAAATACACCGAGGACGAGGACAAGGTGGAGATCGAGAAAAAGGAAGGCGGTCACAAAACCCGGGTCGAAGTCGACAAGGATGATGGCGAGGTTGAAGTCCACAAGGACGATTGAAACAGCAGGAGGATGAAGGTCCTCTTGGAATCCGAGCGTCATTTGGGACGACGGCTTCGCATCATCGGGCGGCACGCAATCCGGCGTGCCGTCCGATTTTTTTGTATCAAAATTTGGCCTAACGGTTACGGGGTCTCAGTCGGGACAGAGAAGGGGGCGCCCTGCAAAATGCGTTATCAAGTGGCAGTTTGCATTTGCCCGAAAGCGAGGGATGAGCCGGAAACCCCGTATTTACCGAGGTTTGACGCCGCCACAAACCCGGCGCGGTAATTGCTGGGAAGTTGGCTGTGGCCCCCCCGACACAATTTGCACACCGAGCCGTCAAGGTCTCCGGGCCCGGACGGCTCGGTGCGCATCCACACCGGGCAACTACGAATTGCACCTATCAATTACCGTCAAAATCCATGAAAATCCCAATCCTGCCTTGTTTGTTGGTATCACTACTCTCTCTGTCCGCGCTTCCGGTCCTCGCAGCGAAGCCCGACAGCATCGAAGATTTGTATAACCCGGAGTTGAAGCCATTTTACCACGGCGTGGCCTCCGGGGATCCTCTGCCCAATGGGGTCATCCTTTGGACCCGGGTCACCCGGGGTGACAAAAGCAACACTGCCGATATCCCTGTACATTGGACTGTGGCAACGGATCGGGCGCTCAACAGCATTGTCATGACAGGAGATGCGGTCGCGAAGGCACGCAATGATTTCACCGTGAAAGTGGATGTTCGCGGCCTGAATGCGGGAAGCACCTTCTACTATGGTTTCAAGGCACTGGGCGTGAACTCGCAGGTGGGAAGGACCAAAACGGCTCCGAGCCTTGCAGTGGACAAATTGAAGTTCGCCGTGGTGTCCTGCGCGGACTACGAGTGGGGATACTTTTCCGGATACCGGGCGATTGCGGAGCGCGACGACCTCGATGCGGTGATCCACCTCGGCGACTACATTTATGAATATGCGGACAATGATACCTATAGCTCACCGGAAATCCGCGAGAAACGGGTCATCTTTCCTTCTTATGAAACCGTCACCCTGAAGGATTACCGCCTGCGTTACAGCACCTATCATCTTGACCCCAACCTCCGTCGCGCCCACCTGAGGCATCCGTTCATACCCATTTGGGACGACCATGAGTTCGCCGACAACGCTTGGAAGAACGGCGCGGAAAACCATCAGAAAGAAACTGAAGGATCCTGGAAGGATCGCGAGGCCGCTGCGAAAAGGGCCTATTTTGAGTGGATGCCCATCCGTGAGACTGGCGATAGCATTTATCGAACCCTTCACTACGGACCCCTGATGGATCTGACCATGCTGGACACCCGGATCGAAGGCCGCGACAAACAGGTGGATGACGTCAACGATCCGAAGCTGCGTGATCCGAGCCGGACAATCATGGGCTTCCCTCAGAAGGATTATCTGAAGACCACGCTGCAGAACTCGAAGGCGACGTGGAAAGTGGTGGGCAACCAGGTGGTGTTCTCGGAGTTCAACATCGGTTTCGCGGCACCGGCGGATCCGGACGCTGCGGAGAGCCTGTTTCTCGATAGCTGGGACGGCTATCCCAAGGAGCGTAGGGAGCTGGTGAAGTTCCTCGCAGGGAAAAACATCGCCAACACCGTCCTGCTAACGGGCGATGTCCATTCCAGCTTCGCTTTTGAAGTGGCGGATCCCGCGTTCGGGAATCCTGACTATGATCCGAAAACGGGCGCCGGTGCGGTGGCCGTGGAATTCGTCACTCCGAGCCTGTCCGCAGGCAACTTTGACGAGGAAGTAGGCGACTACTTCAGCGCCAACCTGGAATCGAGGATCCATAAAAAGGATTCGGATGGAGTGAACCCGAACCCTCACATGAAATACGCCGATCTGGACCGGCATGGCTACATCGTCCTGTCAGTGACACCGGCGCAGGTGCAGGCGGACTATTATTTCCTGGATGATATCCTTGTGCCGAAAACCACCGAGCAGTGGGGCGCCGGTTTCATCAACCCGGTGGGAACCCACCATTTGAAAAAGGCAAAAGCACCGGCACCTTGAATGGGATGCCCTGTTGGAGAAGACATCCTCAATAAAAACGGGGAAGGTGAGTGTTGACCGCAAAGGGCCATAAGCTTTTGATATGAGGATGCATGAATCCAGCGTAACCCACTCTCCAGACCCGGATGGCGGTCTTTTCGGCGAGCTCGTCGATTCGGTGGTGGACTACGCGCTTTTTACGATGACGCCGGAGGGAATGATCCTCAATTGGAACCGCGGTGCCGAGCAGATCAAGGGTTACAAGGCGGCGGAGATTGTCGGTTCTCATTTCTCGCGGTTCTACTCGGAGGAAGACCGGGCCTCGGGCTTTCCGGCGAAGGAGCTGGAAATCGCTTCCGCAGAAGGGCATTTCAATACCGAGGGCTGGAGGTACCGCAAGGACGGCAGCCGGTTCTGGGCGGATGTGACCATCACCGCCATCAAGTCCCAGGACGGCCGCGTGCAGGGATTCATGAAGATCACGCGGGATCTCACGGAGCGGATGTTGGCATTGGAGGAGCTGCGCCAGAGCGAGGAGCGGTTCCGCCTGTTGATCGAAAAGGTGGAGGAATACGCGATCTTCATGCTGGATCCCGAAGGCCACGTGATGAGCTGGAATGCCGGAGCGCGCCGGCTGAAAGGCTATGAGGAGGCGGAAATCCTCGGGAAACATTTCTCGGATTTCTATCCACCGGATGTGAGGTCCACCCACCCGGCGGCGCTGATGCGCAGGGCGTTGAAGGACGGCTTCGCTGAAGCCGAGGGCTGGCGGGTGCGGAAGGACGGCTCCCGGTTCTGGGGCAATGTGGTGCTCACCGCACTCTATGATACGAAACGCGAGCTGAGAGGCTTCGCGAAAATCACCCGCGATCTCACAGAGCGCCGGAAATTCGAGAGCATGCAGGAATCGGAGCGGTTGCGCAGTGTCTTTCTGGCCACTCTGGCCCACGAACTCCGCAATCCGCTGGCACCGGTCCTGGTCGGCGTGGAACTGCTGGGCGAATCGAAGGGTGATCCCGCTATTATCGCGCAGGTCATTCCGATTTTGAACCGCCAGGTGAACCAGATGAGCCGCCTGATCGACGATCTGTTGGATGTGTCCCGGGTTTCCACGGGAAAGATTTCCCTCAGCAAGTCCCGGGTTTCTCTGGCGGATATCTTCGAAAGCGCCGTGGAGACGGTCATGCCGGCCATCGAGGCTGCGGGACATCAGTTTGTCACCCGGTTTCCCGCAGGGAGAGTGGAAATGGACGCGGACTCCCAACGGATGGCCCAGGTGATTTCCAATTTACTTTCCAACGCAGTGAAGTTCACACCGCAGGGAGGTGACATCGTGCTGGAGGCGGTCATCGATTCTGCTGACAGGGTGCGGATTTCCGTATCGGACAATGGCAGGGGAGTGGCGCTGGAATCGCAGGAGCGGATCTTCGATCTTTTCGAGCAGGGAGACAGCGGACAGAACGGCGGCTTGGGAATCGGGCTGACACTCGTGAAGACCCTGACGGAAATGCATGGTGGCAGTGTCTCGATGACCAGCGGCGGCGAAGGGTGCGGCAGCCAGTTCCATCTGTTACTGCCATTCGCGCACTTCGAGCCCACCACGGTGCCGGGCTCCACTTCCGCAGCGCGCAGCAGGGAGTTCCTCCGTCCCTCGCGGGTGCTGGTGGCGGACGACGGCAGGAGCACGGCGGATATTCTGGGGATGTTCTTCAGCATGGAAGGCATGGAAACCGCCGTCGCCTACGATGGCGCGCAGGCGGTCGCTATCGCGCGGGAATTTCATCCGCAGGTGGTGTGCCTCGATTTGGGGATGCCGGTCATGGACGGCTATGAGGCCGCCCGCCAGATTCGATTGCTGGATCCTGAGGTGGTGATCATCGCGCTGAGCGGATGGGGAGCGAAGGATGACCGCCGCCGTTCCTCGGAGGCGGGTTTCGATTTTCATCTGGTGAAACCGGTAGCTCCGGACGATTTGAGGGCCGTGATCAATCAGTTGTCGAACCCGCTGTAACAAGCGGAACCGTTGTTCTTTTCCTTCGGATCTCACCGGTCAGCATTGCATGCCGCAATGAGGAAGTTTGCATCATGCATCCCATGTGGGGTGCGGGGATCACAAAACCACGGCGTGGCGGGGGATCGGCGGCTGGCGTGAAA
Organism: Luteolibacter sp.; assembly: GCA_039915545.1. Lineage (GTDB taxonomy): Bacteria > Verrucomicrobiota > Verrucomicrobiia > Verrucomicrobiales > Akkermansiaceae > Luteolibacter. The sequence goes on along the minus strand of JBDSNC010000275.1, from coordinate 2,877 downwards.
TATGCAAGGAAATCGGATGAAACCAACTCTGAAACCATGACACCCATCGATCCTGCACAATCCGCGTCCGCCGACCCTCGGTCACCCATGGCTCCTCCCTATATCGACGAGGATCCGAATCTCGCATTGGTAGAGGAAGGCCTGGACGCTGCTGAAGACGACGTCCGGGAGGCCGTGGCCGATGATTACGAAGCATCCGCGAAACTGAGCGATGAGGAGGACGAAGAACTCGACGATATCGATTTTTCCGATGACGACGGTTCCACCACCGCGCCCGAATTGGCGGCCATCCACGAGGAATCCATTCTACCAGACGCATTCGAAGATTTTGCCAAGCAAGCCGACGACGAGGAGGAGTGAAAATTTCCCCAGCGTGGTCCTTATCTCAATCTCGCGGGCCAACGCAACGCTTCAGCAGCGACCCTATCTCCTTCAGGATGGTACGGGAATTCCTTAAATGACATACGGGTTTCTTCAGAACGAACACGCAAAATACATTCTGGATTTTTTCCCCCTGATTGCCGTAAGCATGTCACATGGAAGATTTTTCTCTTCGTCTGTTGGACAATTGCCGGGCCACTCAACAAAATCATCACCATGAACATCACCAATCCATGCATCGAGACCTGTAATAAACTCCTGCGGGGTGAAATCTCCGCGATCGAGACTTACGGCCAGGCCATTGAGAAATTCGACGCCCATCCCGCCGCGGACCAGTTGCGGGAGATCCGCAGCGGCCACGTGGAAAGCGCGAATGTGCTGCGGGATCATTTGGAGAAAATGGGTGGCGTCCCGGACGGTGATTCCGGGGTCTGGGGATCGTTTGCGAAACTGGTGGAAGGCTCCGCGACCATTCTCGGGGAATCAGCCGCGGTGAGCGCATTGATCGAGGGCGAGGAACATGGCATTTCCGAATACATGGAAGCCCTCAGACATACGGGCGTGATGGCCGAGATCAAGGAGACGATCACGGGGGAACTGCTTCCTCGTCTGGAGGAGCACGTCGTGATCCTGGAATCCCTGCCCTCGTGATATCACCCGCTCCCGGCTTTTGTGCGGGTGCTGTGGAACCGTTGAGGTCACTCGATTGAAAAAAGCGGTGATCACAGACCGACGCTCCAGGAAAACACAAAACGCGGCAGAGGCCCCCCGGGCTCCTGCCGCGAATTTGTTATCAGCATCGTGTTCGTTAGGAAGCGCGTTGCACCACCGCGTCACTCCAGTCGGAGAAGCCGTTCAGTCCGCCCACGCCGCGCGCTTGGAACAGATAGAGCTTGCCGGGGACCAGATCCGGCACTGACAGATTGCGCGAGCCGGTGCGCACCAGCGACGGGCGGAAGGGGCCGGGCTGGTTGTTCTCGTCGATCTCCGCCACGCGCACTTCGTTGCACACGGGTTTGGTTTCCGCAGTCACGCTCACCAGCGCTTCTCCGGACATGCCGGTGACGATGCGGGCGATCGTCGGCTTCGCCAGCGCCACCCGGGTGCGGTTGGAGCTGGTGGGCTCGAATCCGCTGTCCAGCAGCAGTGTCAGGTCGTTGTCGCACGCCAGTTGCACGTAGTAGGCCAGCTTCAGGAGCTGGTTTGCCAGTGTCTCGCGACAGGTGTTTTTCGTGGCGGTGGCGGATTTTCCGCCGTTCGCCTGCGCCACCTTGGCGTTCTCCATCGCGGTGATGTCCGCCATGAATTCCACCGCCGTTACCGGTGGATCGGTGTAGGCCGCCTGTCCGAAGAGCAGGGCGTGAACGGCTTTGGCGAAGAGGATGATGGAGTCATCCGGCAGTTTGGTGAATCCGAGGAATACACGCAATTTGGTTGGTTTCATATTCTTGCTATTTTTCTATTTGTTGAGTGTGGCACCCCGCCGCTTTCTATCGGACGCATCGGCCACGGTCGATTCACTAGCGTGGCTAACGGCGGCAGTCGATAGAAAAGCATCCGGGGAAATGTCGGAGTCGGCCCGTCTGCGGGGGAATTGTTATGGCCGCCGGCGAATGTCGGCTATCAGTTAAAAAGGTTGATAGTGAACGGGTTCCGCTGAAACCGGAATGTCGTGTTAGCGTGCGTAATCAGAGGATTTGCGGCGTTTTTGCTTCGGCGCACTACGCGATTATGGGTCCGCTTATGGCCGGTTTTGGGACTTGGCGCTGGAATTTTCCGTTCCGAAAGTTCGGAGAAATCCGCAAACCAAGGGGCGGATGTGCCCCGGAATCCCGCTTTTCCCTCAGCTCTGGAATCCAATTTTCCGGTTTGATCAGACATTTTTCCTACCTTCTTAGAGTCAAAGATCATAAGAAAAATGATTTTAATTACCTTCTTAAGGGCAAAGATCATAAGAAAAATGATTTTGATAACCTTTTTAAGAGCAAAGATTATAAGAAAAATCATTTTAATTACCTTCTTAAGAGCAAAGATTATAAGAAAAATGATTTTGATTACCTTCTTAAGAGCTAAGATCATAAGAAAAATGATTTTGATAACCTTCTTAAGAGCAAAGATCATAAGAAAAATCATTTTCCTAACCTTCTTAAGGCCGAAGATCATAAGAAAATTTCCCCCTCGGCCGGGAACGCGGGCAGGGGAAGCCACGGCGAGGCACTTTTGGCTGAAATGGAGAGAGTCGAGAGCCAGAAGCCCCGGTAGGGGCGGATCCGCCCGGCCGCCCCCTTTGTTTCTTCCTCCGGAGGCTGTTTGGGGAGAGTTGAGGCGTTGAGAGTGAAGAGCGTGCCGCGCCACGGAGTGCGCGACGCTCTGCTCGCGCCCGTGGCCGTTCCGGCTCTGCCGGATGCGGAGCGGAGCTCTTCGGTTGCAGGACGGGCGATGTCGGAGAGGAAGAGCTCCGCACCGCATGGAGCAGAGCATCCATCCGCCGCCAGG
>JBDSNC010000227.1:0-32635 GCA_039915545.1 Luteolibacter sp. | reverse complement strand
CAAACCACTGGTCCTCCTCCTGCCCGAGTGAGCGTCGCTGCATTCCGTAACTTGCACCATCACGATCCCGGGTGACACTGGGAGTCATGACAGACACCCGGACCGAAATCGATTCCATGGGAAAAATGGAAGTCCCGGCGGAGGCGCTTTATGGAGCATCGACACAAAGGGCGGTTCTCAATTTTCCCATTTCCGGGAAGACGCTGCCACCCGAATTCATTCATGCCTACGGGCTGATCAAAAAGGCGGCCGCTGAAACGAACGCCGAACTCGGACTTCTGGACCCCGACATTGCTCAATTGATCGCCCGGGTATCCTACGAGATTTCCGACGGCATGCACGATTCGCATTTCCCGATTGATGTCTATCAAACCGGATCGGGCACATCGTCTAACATGAATTTGAACGAGGTCATCGCCAACCGCTGCCAGCAGTTGGATGCGGGTTTGAAGATTCATCCGAACGATCACGTCAATCTCGGCCAGTCGTCCAATGACACGTTTCCCACCGCGATCCATATTTCAGCCGCCGTGGCCATCGGCAAAGCCCTGATACCGGCGTTGGATGGTCTGGCTGAGTCACTGACGTCCAAGGCGGAAGCGTTTCACGGCGTTCTCAAGATCGGCCGGACCCACCTGACGGACGCGACACCGGTCCGACTTGGCCAGGAATTCGGAGGCTGGGCCCAGCAGGCGCGGAACTCGTCACGCCGGGCAAGGAAAGCGTTGGACGCATTGATGGAACTGCCGCTGGGAGGTACGGCCGTGGGGACCGGTTTGAACACGCACGCGGATTTCGCGGGAAAGGCAATCGCCCGGATCGCTCTGGGAACAGGATTGCCGTTTCGCGAAGCGGAGAATCACTTCGAAGCGCAATCCGCCAAGGATGCCTGTGTGGAGGCTCATGGCCTGCTCGCGACCATCGCGGTTTCGCTGCACAAGATCGCGAGCGACATCCGCCTACTTTCATCCGGTCCGCGTTGCGGGATTGGCGAGCTGACGTTGCCCGCCACCCAACCCGGTTCTTCGATCATGCCGGGAAAGGTGAACCCGGTGATCGCCGAAGCGGTGACGATGGTGGCGGCGCGGGTGGCAGGAAACCAGACGACCCTGACGTGGTGCGGCACCGGGGGATTTCTCGAACTCAACGTGTCGATGCCATTGCTCGCGGCCTGTCTGCTGGAGTCGATCGAACTGCTTGCGAACGTGGCGGTGGTATTTCGCGAACGCTGCGTGGACGGGATTCAGGCGAACGAAGATCGCTGCGGGGAACTGATCGAACTCTCGCTTTCCATGGTCACCGCGCTCGCCCCGCGCATCGGATACGACCGTGCGGCGGCCATTGCCAAGGAATCGGTGAACAGCGGGAAAACCGTGAGGGAATTGTGTGAGGAACGGCTCAGCGAACTGGGACTCACCCCCGCGGAACTTTCCGAATTGCTGGATCCCGCCCGGATGAGCGGAAGCGGATGCTGAACAGCCGCGGATCCACACTTGCGATCCCCGATTTGCAAATTATCATCCCCGCCTATGACCAATACTCCGAAAATCACCGCCTATCTCAAAACCTTCTGCGGCTGGAGCGAAGGCGTCCGCGCGATCATGCGGAAATACGATCTTCCCTTCGAAGAGAAAGACATCATCAAGAATCCCGCTTTTCGCTGGGAAATGGAACAGCGCAGCGGTCAATCGCTTTCGCCCTGCGTCGAGATCGACGGCACGATGTTGCCGGACATCAGCGGCGAGGAAGTCGAAAAATGGCTGATCGAGAACAGCTACCTCACCCCGAGCGACTCCGCGCCGGACGCTCCGATCAATTCCTCCTGCACCGACGAGCAGCACGCGGAAATGGCCATGGGACGCACGCCGGTCCCCGGAAAAATCCGATTCCTCGATTGATTTCGCGACTTTTCCCGGGAGGAGATGTTTTTGCAGACAAAAGCCTCCGCCGGGGGCATTTCCTTCTCTGAAGAATGAGTTCTCCCGCACAACAGTGGAAAAAGTGGCTGGCCGAAAACGGTCCTCGCCTGCTTCTTTTCGCTCGTGGCTGGTCGAACTGCCGCCCCGACGCGGAGGATCTCGTCCAAGAGGCGATTCTGCGGATGTGGCACCACCAAGCCGACATGGGCGGGGAACCACCGGATCTTCCGCTCGTTTTTTCCACCATTCGTTTCTGCGGTTTGAATCATCACCGCAGCGAATCGCGCCGTCGGAAGCGCGAGGAGTCCATCATTTATCTGAATGATTTCCAGGACGTCTGGCTCGATCCGGTACTGGAGGAGGACGAGGAGGCGGTGGTCCTGCGGGAAGCGGTGCAGAATCTCAGCCAGAAGCTGCGCGAGGTGGTGGTGATGAAATTCTGGGGTGGGCTGACGTTTTTGCAAATTTCCGAGACACTCGCAATTTCGCCGAACACGGCGGCATCGAGATACCGCTACGCATTGGAACAACTGGCGCACGAACTGCGCCGCGTGAAGGAGGACCGCAGCCATGCAAACTGAAGCCATCGAAGCCGCGCTCGCCCGCCTGATGCCACCTGCATTGAGCGAGGATTGCCAGTTCGAGATCGAGGAAATGATCGATGAACTCGCGGGCTCCGAGGCTGAAAATGTCGTGGCGATTTCCTCAGGAAAATGGATTGCCCGCAGCCTGATCGGCGGTGGCATAGCGGCTTCGATCGGTGCGTTGTGCGCTGTTTTCCCAATGATGCGTGGGGCATCGGACCCTCGCTTGGTTCAAACTCCGCCTGCGAACTCCGCGCAGGGATTTGTTCTCGTCAGCGAATCCGACAGGATCGAATCCGTGACCGACGACGGCTGGCGTGAAGATTCGGAAGGAGCGGCCATGCATTCCGTAAGGCTCAAAGCCGTACAAGAAAACAACGTGCGCGACCAACAAACCGGGATGGTCGTCCGGATTTCCGAACCCCGTGAGGAGATTCTGATGATGCCGGTCAGCGATTTTTCCGGGACGCCTGTGTTGAAAAAGCCCTCCACAAGTGGAATGGTCGAGGCTGCATCTGTTCCAGCCACAGGAAATGGTCCGCTGCGGGTGGTCAATGTGGCCGGGAAAAGCGCCAGTTTTTCATCCGCCGATGAAGGCAGTGCGTTGGTGAGCCGCGATGGTGGGGTTTACAAAGTGAAAATCACCGGTCTGAAGGACGAAGTGGTTTTCGAGGGCGCACTGGCCAACGACAACAAACTCGAGCAGGTGCCGGAAATCTGGCGCCACAGGATTCTGGTTCTTTGCCGGACTCTCGATCAGGCACTTGATGGAAACATGATGCCACAGCGGCAGCCACAGCCCCGGATCGCACCTCCGGCCGCCGTTAAGCCCTGATTTTCCGCTCTTGGTAGATTTATCATTGGATTGCCTTGCGTTTTTTTACTGGGCTTCCCATCTTCCGCCGCATGCATCCTGACGTGGCGAAGCTGGTTGAGGCCGGCCGCATTCCCAAACCGGTCGGCGAGCGCCTTTCTCAATTGGCTCCCGGAAACTTTTGTATTCATAAATCCTTCGGCGCCGGTAAGGTGACCGACTGGGATCTTCCTGCAAAAAAAGTCACCATCGACTTCGAAAAATCCACCGGCCAGGCCATGGAACTGCAATTTGCGTTCCAAAAAACCGAATGGATTCCCGCGGACGATTTCCGCGCCAAGAAGATCGAGCAACTTGAAGAGCTCCGCACCCTTTCGAAGAGCGATCCGATCGCCCTCGTCGTCCACCTCCTCCAAAGCCACGGCGGCAGCATGACCGGCGACGCGCTGGAAAAAGAACTCTCCGGAGCCGTCATCGCCGAAGCAACTTTCAAAAAATGGTGGGATGCCACGAAAAAATCCCTGCGTGAGAGCCGCCTTGCCGTGGTTCCTCAAAAACGCACCGAGCCCATCGTGCTCCGTGTCGGCGACCGCAGCCCGGCTCAGGCGCTCGTCGCTGATTTCGAAGCCGCCCGCGACATCAAGGGTATGATCCGCGCTCTCGAAGCGATCGCCGCCGACATAGGCGCTTTTGAAAATGACGCGGATTCGCTCAAACGTCTCCTCAGCGACATCGACGAGGGTGCGAAAAAAGCCGCCCGCGTCCAACTCGGACAAGCACTGCAACTCGTCGCAGCCCGCGACGAGGTCATCGGTTCTTCGAAGGCACTCGAACTCGACCCCAGCGCCGTCCGCCTTTCTGATCTGCTGCTTTCCGCCGATCCCATCCGCCTCGCGGAGGAAGCCGGAGCGCTCCCATCCGGCCGCCAGCGCGCGGTTTACGAAGCGTTTCCAAACGCATTCGGCGAAGACTGGGTCGGCAAGATCGTCCAGGTTTTCGACCGCGTCGGAGCCCGTGGTGTCACTGAAATCGCCCGCATCCTCCAGGAGCGCGGCGGCATGGCGGCGCTCGTCACCCACCTTCGTTCCGCGATCGCCCGTCGTGCCCTCGGCCCCGATGCCCTCATCTGGGTCTGCCGCGAGCGCAAAGGTCCTTCACTGGAAGTCTTCAGCGCGGATGTCGGAGCCTCGGTGCTCAATCTGTTGGAAAACGACCACCTTTCCGACGGACCGCGCAAGACCTCGCGCCTTCAGTCGCTGCTAGGGGACGACAAGACGCTGCTCACGGACCTCGTCGCCATCATGGACATCAACGAGTCGCGGAATTTCGCCCGCCGCCTGTTGGACTGCCCGGTCTTCGGCGAGCTTGAGAAAAAGTCCCTCATGGCCCGCATTATCAAGGTGCGTCCGGAAACCGCTGAGCTTGTTAGCGGAGTCAACACCAAGCGCCCGGATGAAATCCTCCTCGTTTCGTGGGAAAGCCTCGAAAAGAAAAAGGCCGAGCTCGACGACATCATCCGCAACAAGATCCCGCAGAACCTCAACGACGTCAAAATCGCCCGTTCCTACGGCGACCTTCGTGAGAACTTCGAATACAAGTCCGCCAAGGATCTGGAAAAATACCTCGGTCATCGCCGCAACGCGCTGGACAAGGAAATCAACAATTCCCGTGGTACCGATTTCAAAGGCTCTGACGCGAGCAAGGTGAACATCGGCACCGTCGTCACACTGAAAGATGCCGCCGGGGCCGAAGTAGTCATGACCGTTCTCGGCGCGTGGGATTCCATTCCTGAAACGAAGACGGTTTCCTATCTATCCGAAGTCGGCAAGGCACTCGTCGGCCGCTCGCCCGGAGACACCGTGCAACTGCGCGACGAGGTGACCGAAGTCATGGCGACTCTCACAATCACCTCGATCAAGCCATTCAATCCCTGAAATTTTCAAAACCCAAACTTACCTACCAAAAGAAAACATTATGGACTACACTACCATTGTTGAAATCCGCGGCCGCGAAGTGATCGATTCCCGTGGCAATCCGACTGTCGAAGTCGATGTGCACCTCGAAGGTGGCTCCATCGGCCGCGCCGCAGTGCCATCCGGCGCATCGACCGGCGAACATGAAGCGGTCGAACTCCGCGACGGCGACAAAGCTCGTTTCCTCGGCAAGGGCGTCCTCAAGGCGGTTGAAAACGTCAACGCCGTTCTCGCTCCCGCGCTCCTCGGCTATTGCGCCACCGAGCAGGCTTCCATCGACGCCGCCATGCTCGCTCTCGACGGCACCTCCACCAAGAAGAACCTCGGTGCGAACGCCATCCTCGGCGTTTCCCTAGCAGTTGCAAAGGCAGCCGCTTCACAACTCGGCGTCCCTCTTTACAAATACCTCGGCGGCCCTAACGCAAAGGTGCTTCCTGTCCCGATGATGAACGTCATCAACGGCGGCGCCCACTCGGACGCTCCGATCGATTTCCAGGAATTCATGATCGTGCCTGTCGGCGCTCCGACTTTCCGCGAATCACTCCGCTACGGTGCGGAAGTCTTCCACTCTTTGAAAAAAGTCCTCCACGACCGCGGCCTTTCCACCGCCGTCGGTGACGAAGGTGGCTTCGCTCCGAAGCTCGACGGTGTCGAGGACGCGATGAAGGTTCTCTGCCAGGCGATCGAACAAGCCGGCTACAAGGTCGGTGAGGACATCGCCTTCGCGCTCGACGTCGCTTCCTCCGAGTTCTTCAAAGACGGGAAATACGTCTTCAAGAAGGGCGACGGCTCCGTGCGTTCCGCCGCCGAGCTCGTCGATTTCTATGCCGACCTCCAGAAGCGCTATCCGATCATCTCCATCGAAGACGGCTGCGCCGAAAACGACTGGGACGGCTGGAAGATCCTCACTGACAAGCTCGGTGCCACGACACAGCTCGTCGGCGACGACCTCTTCGTTACCAACGTCGATTTCCTCTCGAAGGGCATCAAGCTCGGTGTCGCGAACTCGATCCTCGTCAAGGTGAACCAGATCGGTTCGCTCACCGAGACCTTCGACGCCGTCGAACTCGCCAAGGAAAACAGCTACACCGCCGTCCTCAGCCACCGCTCCGGTGAGACCGAAGACAGCACCATCGCCGACCTTGCCGTCGCCACCAACTGCGGGCAAATCAAGACCGGTTCCATGAGCCGCTCCGACCGTATCGCAAAATACAACCAACTCCTCCGCATCGAGGAAGAGCTGGGTGATGACGCCGTCTTCGGCATCAAGAAGCTCAAGGTGCTCAACAAATAAGCTGATTCAGGTATTCCTGCCTGTTCTTCTTTTACCAATAACGGCGGATCTCGAAAGAGGTCCGCCGTTTTTCGTGAGCGGGTGGATTAACTTCCAGATTTCCAAAGGTAACCATTGAATCGAACTGAGCAGCAAGATATGCGTAGTTCTGCCATGATGGAAGAGCCTGAGTTTTTCAATTTCACCGTCGATGTTTTCGATAAATGGGCAGAGGAGCAGCCCGGTGCGCGGGCGCTGTGGTGGATCAACGAAGACCAGTCCGAGGAGCGTTGTTTCACCTTCGCCGAAATGCGCGATCTGAGCCTGTGCGCGGCACTGTGCTTTCAGGACTCTGGAATCCGTGCCGGCGATCCGGTGATGATCCTGCTGCCACGGGTGCCCGAATGGTGGATTGCCATGTTAGGATTGACCCGCCTCGGGGCGGTGCCGGTTCCTTGCACTCCGCAACTCACACCGCACGATCTGACCTATCGATTGGAAACCGGCCGCATCCGCGCCGTCATCACCGATGCGCAGGGCGCGACGAAACTTACGGACTTCACCGGCATCCGCTGGCAGATCGATGAGCCTCTGTCCGGCTGGCGGAACTTCGCCGAAGCACTTTTCCTAACTTCTAGCGATTTCTCCGCCGCACCCACCCGCGCTACCGATCCGGGCATCATCTATTTCACCAGCGCCACCACCGGCAGCCCGAAGATGGTGCTCCACACGCAGGCCAGCTACGGGCTCGGCCATGAAGTCACCGGACGTCTCTGGCTGGATCTCAGTCCCGGTGACATCCATTGGAACACCGCCGACCTCGGTTGGGCGAAGGCCGCGTGGTCGAGTTTCTACGGCCCGTGGCATTGCGGTGCCTGCCTTTTTGTCATGGACGGGCGCGGGAAATTCTCCGCCAGTCACACGCTGGATGTGTTGGAAAAATATCCGATCACCAGTCTCTGCGCTCCGCCCACGGCGCTGCGGATGATGATCCGTGTGGACTTCAGCAATCGCTCGTTTCCCCACCTCCGCCACTGCGTCACCGCCGGCGAGCCTCTCAACCCCAGCATCTTCCACGCCTGGCTCGCCGCCACCGGGCTGCCCGTCCACGAAGGCTACGGGCAATCCGAAACCGTCGTCCTCATCGGCCATTTCAAATCGTTGGGAAATCCCGTCATCCCCGGTTCCATGGGACGTGCCACTCCGGGCTATGATATCAGATTGATCGACGACGACCTCATTCCCGTTGCTGATGGAGAAGAAGGGGAGATCGCCATCCGCATCGACGAAAACCGCCCTATCGGCATCTTCAAGGAGTATTGGAAAAATCCCGCAGAAACTTCCATCCACTTCCGCGACGGCTGGTATCTAACCGGGGATCGCGCCACCCGTGACAGCGACGGGAATTTCTGGTTCATCGGCCGCAAGGACGACGTGATCAAAAGCTCCGGCTACCGCATCGGCCCCTTCGAGGTGGAAAGCGCGCTCAGCGCCCATCCCGCCGTTCTCGACGTCGCCGTCATCGGCAAGCCCGACGAAGTCCGCGGCCAGATCGTCAAGGCCTTCGTCGTCCTGCGCCCAGGACAGGAAGCCACCGACGAAACCGCCCACGCCCTGCAGGACCACTGCAAGCACCTCGTCGCGCCCTACAAATACCCGCGCGAAATCGAATTCGTCACCGAACTCCCCAAAACCATCAGCGGCAAAACCCGCCGCTTCGAGCTCCGCCAGCAGCAGGCGGCTTACATCACTCCATCAGTTTCCTGACAGTTTCCTCGCTCCCTTTCCAGCGGTCCAGAATTCCCTTCTGCTCCACCTGAATCGAGTCGCCGGGGTGAAGCACGATGTTCTTGTGGGCGAGGTTGGTGAAATCGAGGCAGACCTGTTTGCCGTCCCGCAACAGAAACAGATTGCGGCTGCCGAAATCATTGCGTCCGCCAGCGGCATCGATGGCTTGGATGACGGTCATTCCTTTCCGGAACGGAGAATCGCCCGCCCGACGCACTTGTCCACCGACACTGATGAGGGCCGCGCCTTGCTGATCCTTGCCTTGAAGTGTTTCCACCTCAATGGCAGGCCGTTCATAGATTCCTGCTGATCTGTAGGCCACCTCCGCAGCCCGCGCGAATTGTTCCGGCGTCAATCCGCGGGCCGTTACGAGAGCATCCAGTAACGGTAGTCGGACACCGCCGCTCTCGCCGATTCGATAGATTCCGGATACCTTCTGTTGCTCGGCCGGTTCCACTCCCCGGATGGTCAGGTTGATCTGTTCGCCCGCCTCCAAGCCTGCGAACGCGATGTTGGTGAGGAATGAAGACATGATGGTGGCAATCATTTGTGGTTTCATGATGTAGCAAGCTTTGTGTGACAAAGTGGAATTGGCAAGCTGGAAATTGCGATGCCCCTGCAAGTGAGCAGGTCGTGAATGGAGCGGGGGAGTTCGCAGCCGTGCCCAGTCGTTTACGCTTTTTTAACGCGAACGCACCGCCCTTTAACTACCCGGCCGGGCTTCCCGTGGCACCATGAGGTCACTTGCCACTCCCATCATGACCGACCTCATCTACATCGCCGTGACTATCGGCTTCTTCCTCATCGGGGCGCTCTATGCCCGTTTCTGCGATACCCTTTAAGCACCACCATGGAAATCATCATCATCGGCGTCATCGCCCTTCTGCTCATCGGCTACCTCCTCGTCGCCATGATCCACCCGGAAAAATTCTAACTCACGTCCATGCATACGAACGACTGGCTCCAACTCGCGCTCTTCATCGGGCTTCTCGCGCTGATCACCAAACCGATCGGCATCTACCTCACCAAGGTGCTCGATGCTGAGGGAAAAACCTGGCTCGATCCGCTCATCCGGCCCTTTGAAAAACTCACCTATCGGCTCATGGGAGTCGATCCGTCGAAAGAGCACGGCTGGAAGGGTTACACATTCGCCATGCTCGTCTTCAGCGCGGTGGGCGTGCTTTTCACCTACGCGATCCTGCGCCTGCAAAACATCCTGCCGTTCAATCCGCAGGGCCTGCCCGCCTTGAGTCCGGCGCTCGCCTTCAACACCGCGGTCAGCTTCACCACCAACACCAACTGGCAGAGCTACGGCGGTGAAAGCACGATGTCGTATTTCTCGCAGATGGTCGCGCTGGCCATCCATAACTTCACCTCCGCTGCCGTCGGCATCTCCATCGCCGCCGCGCTCGTTCGCGGGATTTCACGCCACTCCGCGACGACGCTTGGAAATTTCTGGGTCGATATCACCCGCACGACTTATTATCTGCTGCTGCCGATCTGCCTCGTGTTCGCGGTTTTCCTCGTTTCCCAAGGAACGATCCAGAACTTCAAGGCCTACGACACCGCCACGCTCGTCGAAGCGATCCCCGCGGTTTCCGCCATCCCTGCCTCGGTTGGCACCCCTGCGGTCGATGCGGTTCCCGCAGTCACCACACAAACCATCGTGCAGGGTCCGATGGCCTCGCAGGCCGCCATTAAGATGTTAGGAACGAACGGCGGTGGCTACACCAATGCCAACGCCGCCCAGCCGTTTGAAAATCCGACACCTCTATCCAACTTTATCCAGATGCTCTCGATCTTCGCCATCGGCAGCGGCCTCACCTGGTATCTTGGGAAATCCACGAAAAACCAGGCCCACGGCTGGTCGGTTTGGACCGCCATGATGATCCTGTTCACCACCGGAGTCCTCGCCTGCTGGTGGGCGGAAGCTCATGGAAATCCCATCCATCAGGCACTCGGCATCGTTGCGTCCGATGGCAACATGGAAGGCAAGGAAGTCCGTTTCGGCATCTTCAATTCCTCGCTCTTCGCCACCATCACCACCGCCGCTTCCTGCGGTGCGGTCAATTCGATGCACGACTCCTTCACCGCCATCGGCGGACTGGTGCCGCTGTTCATGATCGAGCTGGGAGAAGTCGTCATCGGCGGCGTCGGCGCGGGACTCTACGGGATGTTGGTCTTCGTGGTGCTCGCGGTTTTTATCGCCGGCCTGATGGTGGGACGCACTCCGGAATACCTTGGGAAAAAGATCCAGGCCTTCGATGTGAAAATGTCGATGCTCGCCCTGCTGGTCCTCACCGCCAGCATTCTCGGCTTCACCGCCTGGGCCGCTGTCAGCACCTGGGGCCAAGCGGGACTCAACAACGCCGGGCCGCACGGGTTCAGCGAAATCCTCTACGCCTACAGTTCCGCCACTGGCAACAACGGCAGCGCGTTCGCCGGCCTAACCGCCAATCCTGCCGATGGCGATCCGCACTACAATGTCACGCTCGCAATCGCGATGCTGATCGGCCGGTCCCTGATGATCATTCCGATCATGGCTCTCGCCGGATCGATGGTGAAAAAGAAAATCGCCCCACCCAGCGCGGGCACCTTCCCGGTTTCCGGATCGCTGTTCACCATCCTGCTGCTAGGAACCGTCCTCCTCGTCGGCGCGCTCAATTTCCTCCCGGCCCTCGCGCTCGGACCGATTGTCGAACATTTCCTGATGCTCAAAGGCCAACTCTTCTAACTAAAATATCATGTCCCACTCCACTCCATCACTCTTCGACAGATCGATCATCGCACCCGCGATCGGCGATTCGTTCCGCAAGCTCGATCCGCGGCTCATGATCAAGAATCCGGTCATGTTCGTCACCCAGATCGGCGCGGTCCTCACGACCGTTGCGATCTTCACCTCGCACGATGACCACAGCTTCGTCATCCAACTCGCAATCTGGCTCTGGTTCACCGTGCTCTTCGCAAACTTTGCGGAAGCCGTCGCCGAGGGGCGCGGAAAAGCCCAGGCAGACAGCCTGCGCAAAGCCCGCAAGGACACCATGGCCCGTCGCCTCAAAGGCGGTCAGGAGGAAAAAGTCGCTGCTCCGATGCTTGAAAAAGGCGATCTGGTGGTCTGCGAAACCGGAGATGTGATCCCCGCCGACGGCGACGTGGTCGAAGGTATCGCCAGCGTCGATGAAGCCGCGATCACCGGCGAATCGGCCCCGGTCATCCGTGAAAGCGGTGGCGACCGCAGCGCTGTCACCGGCGGCACCCGCGTCATCAGCGACCGCATCGTCATCAAGATCACTTCTGAAAAAGGCAACACCTTCCTCGACCGCATGATCTCGATGGTGGAGGGAGCGAAGCGCCAGAAGACGCCTAACGAAATCGCGCTCACCATCCTGCTCTCCGCGCTGACGCTGATTTTCCTGCTCGTCGTGATGACATTGAAACCATTCGGCACCTACTCCGGAATCAACTTCACCATTCCGGTCCTCGTCGCGTTGTTAGTCTGTCTCATCCCCACCACCATCGGCGGCCTGCTCAGCGCGATCGGGATCAGCGGCATCGACCGCCTGATCCGCCGCAACGTGATGGCGACCAGCGGCCGCGCCGTGGAAGCGGCAGGGGACATCGATGTCCTGATGCTTGATAAAACCGGCACCATCACCATCGGCAACCGCATGGCTTCCGACTTTGTGCCCGCACCCGGCGTCACCGAACAGGAGCTCGCCGACGCCGCGCAGCTCTCTTCCCTGGCAGACGAGACTCCTGAAGGCCGCAGCATCGTGGTGCTCGCCAAGGAAAAGTTCAACATCCGCGCCCGCGAGGTCGCGCATCCACATGCCACCTTCGTTCCCTTCACCGCCCAGACCCGCATGAGCGGTGTGGACATCGAAGGCCGCAGCGTCCGCAAGGGGGCGGCCGATTCGGTGAAACAATGGGTCGAACAACAAGGTGGCATCTATCCGGTTGATGTGGAGAAAGCCGTGGAAGCCGCTTCCCGTGCCGGTCGCACGCCGCTGGTCGTCGCCGATGGCCGCAAGGTGTTGGGTGTTGTCGAGCTCAAGGACATCGTCAAAGGTGGCATGAAGGAACGTTTCGCCCAGCTCCGGAAAATGGGAATCCGCACCGTGATGATCACCGGCGACAATCCGATGACCGCCGCCGCCATCGCCGCCGAGGCGGGCGTCGACGATTTCATGGCGCAGGCCACGCCCGAGGATAAACTCAAGCGCATCCGCGACGAACAAGCTGCGGGCCATCTTGTCGCCATGACCGGCGACGGCACCAACGACGCGCCCGCCCTGGCGCAGGCCGATGTCGGTGTCGCGATGAACACCGGCACCCAGGCCGCCCGCGAGGCGGGTAACATGGTGGATCTCGACAGCAACCCGACCAAGCTCATCGAGATCGTGGAAATCGGCAAACAACTCCTCATGACCCGCGGTTCCCTAACGACCTTCTCCATCGCCAACGACGTTGCCAAGTATTTCGCCATAATCCCGGCGATGCTGATGGTGACCTTCCCGGCGATGGCTGCCTTGAACATCATGAAACTCGGCTCGCCGCAGAGCGCGATCCTCAGCGCCATCATCTTCAACGCGCTTGTGATCGTCGCACTCATCCCGCTCGCCCTCAAAGGCGTGCCTTACAAACCGTTGGGAGCTGTTGAAGTCCTTCGTCGGAACCTGCTGGTCTATGGACTCGGCGGGCTCGTCGTTCCATTCATCGGTATCAAAGCCATCGACCTCGTCATCACCACTCTTCACCTCGCCTGATATGAAAAATCTATTTTCAGAAATCCGTCCCGCCATCGTCTCCACACTCGTCCTTGCCGTCGTCTGCTGCGGATTCTATCCACTCGCCGTCACGGGGATTTCGAAACTGGCCTTTGCAAAAAAAGCCAATGGCAGCCTGATCGTCGATAAGAACGGAACCATCATCGGCTCCGAATTGCTCGGTCAGAATTTCACGGGCGAGGGCTATTTCCACCCGCGCCCATCGGCTGCGGGTGCGAGCGGGTATGACGCTGCCAGCTCCAGCGGCAGCAACCTCGGCCCTACCTCTCAGAAACTCGCGGATCAAATCAAGGAACGTATCGCGTCCTATCGGACGACCAACGGTCTCGCTGAAACGGCAGCCGTCCCCGCCGACGCGGTCACCGCCTCGGCCAGTGGCCTGGATCCGCACATCAGTCTTGCGAATGCGGTGCTGCAAAGCGCCCGCGTCGCCAGAGCTCGCGGCATCACGCCGGACAAAGTTCAGGAACTCATCGCAACGAATACCGACAAAGCCGGCCTTGGCTTGCTCGGAGAGAGTGGGGTGAACGTCCTGAAACTGAACCTCGCACTGAACGCACTTTCCCCGACGAAGCCATGAAACCGAAGGCTTGGCGATGGATCATTGCCACAATGCTGGTCATTGCGGTGATCGCCATCGGCTGGATCAAATACCCGATGCGTCACGGCGTCCTGCCGGTGAGCGAGAGGGAGGCGATCCATGCGGCGGAGTCCTTGCTTGCGAGGAAACTTTCCGGTCCGCGCTATTTCAACGTGCCGGTAGCAGGCATAAAGGAAGAGGGCGGTCCGTGGATAGGCGCGGCGGATGCCCGTTCACAGGTCCCGAAGATCACGGCCGAGAGGAAACTCGGGCCTGAGAGCGCGCGTGAAATCGATCGTCTCATCGGACAGATGACCGAGCCGCATCCCTCACGCATGGTGGGCGGCGAGCGGATCAACCTCTTGCGCTTGAACCTGTCACTGGATTCGATTAAGGATCAGTGAGTCTCAACCACCGAGCCGGAACCCTCGCATGAACAACGACCATCGTCCCGATCCTGACGCCCTGCTTGCGCAGGTCCAGCGGGAGGAAAATCTGGAGAATAAGGGACGGCTCTATATCCTGCTAGGCATGTGTCCAGGCGTGGGAAAGACCTACGCCATGCTTTTGTTAGCCCGGCAGCGCCAGAACGACGGCCTGAACGTGCTGGTGGGTGTGGTGGAAACCCACGGCCGCAAGGAAACCGCCGCATTGCTGGAAAATCTGACGCTTCTTCCCCGTCGGAAAATCGAACATGGAGGTCATGTGTTGGAGGAGTTCGATCTGGATACGGCGATCCAGCGGCGGCCGGATCTTTTGTTAGTCGATGAACTCGCACATACCAACGCACCCGGCAGCCGCCACTTGAAGCGCTATCAGGATGTGCTGGAGCTGCTCGATGCGGGCATCGATGTCGTCACCACGCTCAACGTCCAGCACATCGAAAGCCAGGTGGACATCGTGCGGCAGGTGACCGGGGTGGCGGTGCAAGAAACCGTTCCCGACTCGCTGCTGGATCGCGCGCACGAGATCCAGCTTGTCGATCTCAGTGTCGAGAAGCTCATGGTCCGCCTCGGTGAGGGCAAGGTTTACATGGGGGAGCGGGCGCAGGCTGCGGCGGAAGGATTTTTCCGCGAGGGAAACCTGACCGCGCTGCGCGAGCTGGCCCTGCGTTTCACCGCCGAGCGAGTGGACCGCGATCTCGAGGACATCCGCAAGGCGCGGCGGGTGAGCAGTCCGTGGAAAACCAACGCAAGGCTGATGGTCGGGGTGGGGCCGTCGCCGTATTCCGAAAGCCTGATCCGCTGGACCCGCCGCGCGTCCGGCCGGCACGGCTGTCCGTGGCTGGCCGTTTGGGTGGAGGGGACGCAGCCGCTCACCGCTCCCGAGCAGGATTTGTTAGCGCGCGGGCTCGGTCTCGCAAGACGCCTCGGTGCCGAAGTGGTTCATGCGACGGGTGACGACGTCGCCACGACTTTGTTGGAGGTGGCCCGGGAGCGGAATGTTTCACAGATCGTGGTGGGCAAGGCGAACCGGCGTTCGCGGTGGAAACCGACACTTGCCGACAAGGTCATCGCAGGCAGCGGCGATATCGATGTGTGCGTGGTCCGCCCTGTGATCGGACGCCCGTCCAACCGGCCGGAGCCGCAGCGGAGGACTCTGAGAATGACCCACCGCTGGCAGGAATACGGCCTGGTTCTCGTGTTGATTGCTGTCCTGACGGCCATCTGCTGGCAGTTGGAACCGGTGGTGGGATACACGGTGCCGGCGTTGGTCTATCTGTTCGCGATCCTGCTGGTTGCTTTATATATCAGCCGCTGGCCGATGATTTTCATGGCCGGCCTGAGCGCGCTGGCATGGAATTTCTTTTTCATCCCTCCGCGATTCACTTTTGAAATCAGGGCGCTGGAAGACATCATCCTGCTGGGGATGTTTTTCGCAGTGGCGCTGACCATGGGACATCTGACGACGCGACTGCGGACGCGTGAAATCGCCGAGCGGCGGAGACAGGTCGAGACGGATGCCCTGCTGCGGGTCACCCAGAGTGCGGCGCTCGCCCCACAGATGGAGAAGGGGCTGGCCGAAGCGCTGAGGATCATCAATGCGGTCATCGGTGCGGACACCGCGCTGGTCGTCCGGAAACTGGACCACACGTTGCCAGGCACGGCCCATGCGGCGAGCACTTGGCAGCCGATGGAGCATGAGCTCGGCGTGGCGAACTGGTGCTACACAAACAAACAGCCGGCCGGGCGTTTCACCGACACCCTTCCGCAATCCGAGGCCACGTGGTTTCCGCTGCAGACCGCCACTTCGGTGATGGGAGTGCTCGGGGTGCGGCTAACGGCTGAACATGGGACACTTGATTTCACCCTGCGCCAGGCGGTGGAGGCTTTCGCCTTGCAGCTGGCGCTAGTGTTGGAGAAGGAACATTTCATCCAAGCGGTCAGCCAGGCGGAGGTGATGGACAAGTCCGAGAGACTGCGGAGAAATCTGTTGGACAGCGTTTCCCATGAACTGAAGACGCCGCTGGCGATCATCCGGGCGTCGATCGAGGGTATGGGGAAAGACGCTGCAAATCCATACGTCACAGAGATCGACACCGCGACGAAACGGTTGCAGCGCTTGGTGGACGGGCTGCTCCAGATGACGCGGCTGGAATCACAAGTCGTCGAGCCACAGATGGAGTGGAGCGACGTAAACGAACTGGTGGAGGGCGCGGTGAAAGCGGCGGGGGATGCGTTGAAAAGCCATCCGGTGAGCATTGATGTCGCTCCGGATATTCCGTTGATCAAGACCGATCAGGCGCTGTTGCAGCAGGCGCTGGCAAATATCCTGCACAACGCCGCCGTTTACACTCCTGACAATTCGCCGGTGGAACTGACCGTTCGTCACGCCGAGCAGAAACTCCGGCTCACCGTCCGCGATCATGGTGCGGGCCTGCCGCCGGGTGAGGAGTCCCGCGTGTTTGGAAAATTCTATCGGGCGACGGGCGCGCCTGCGGGTGGAACCGGGCTGGGGCTTTCCATCGCCCGGGGGTTTGTCCAGGCGCTCGGCGGGGACATCGCCGGCTGGAACCATCCCGAGGGCGGCGCGGTCTTTGAAATCCTGCTGAAGGCGGAATTCCTCGCGCAGGATGACGACAGTGCTTGTGCCCCCGGCCGGATCGCGGAAGCATCAGGTGCATGACGGCACTCATTATCGATGATGAAATCCAGATCCGGCGACTGCTGCGGCTGGCGTTGGAATCGCGTGACTATGTGGTGCGCGAGGCGGAGACCGGCCGACTCGGTTTGCAGGAAGCGGCGTTCCACCGGCCGGATGTCGTGCTGCTGGATCTCGGTTTGCCGGACATGGGCGGACTTGAAGTTTTGAAGAATCTCCGCGAATGGAGTGCGGTGCCGGTTCTGATTCTATCGGTGCGCGATGAGGAGGATGTGAAGGTCGCAGCACTGGAAAACGGTGCGGATGATTATGTGACAAAGCCGTTTTCCACCGCGGAGCTTGTTGCCCGCCTGGCCGTCATCCAGCGCCGTCATCATGGGGGCGATTCGCCCGAAATTGTCGTCGGGCCGCTGACGATGCACCTGGACCGCCATGAGGTGGTTCTCGCGGGCGAGCCGTTGAAGATGTCTCCCACCGAGTATTCCTTCCTGCTCGCTCTGGCGCGGCATGCCGGAAAAATCGTCACCCAGCGGCAACTGCTGCGCGAGGTCTGGGGGCAGCAGGGCGACGGCCAGACGCACTACCTGAGGGTTTATGCGAACCACTTGCGGAAGAAACTCGGCGACAAGCTGGTCATTCAGAACGAACCCGGGATTGGCTACCGGCTTCTCGGGCCGGTGTGACTGAGGATTTTCTCGCGGAACTGATGGAGCTGACCGGCGAAGACGACGATGGTGGGTTCAATTGCCGCCGGCTCCGCGCGGAGAAGCTGGAATTTCAGGTTTTCCAAAATCGACAAAAGATGGATTCTGATCGGTTGGCGACCGGCTGCTGACAAGTGACGTTTCATCCGGCCCACAGAATGTCACTGATTGGGGGAAACGGGTGTAAAAGGGCGGGCGAAAGGCGTAAAAAACGCGCTAAAACGAACTATTTCACCCTGCCAAACAAAACCCTGCCCGAGGATTGACGTAAGCGATTGATCCCGCTGAGATTCCCGCCCCGCCGACCGGCGGACTTTGCCATGGACTACAACGCGAAAATCGCAACCAACGTCGCCTCAATCCCGCGCTCCGGGATCCGCGACTTCTTCGAACTCGTACAAGGCCGCGATGATGTGATCTCGCTGGGCGTCGGCGAGCCTGATTTTGTCACTCCATGGCATATTCGCGAGGCGGCCATCTACTCGCTGGAAAAGGGACAAACCACCTACACCTCGAATCTCGGCCTGCTTTCGTTGCGGAAATCGATCGCCAAATACGTCGATGGATTTTTCCACGTGGCCTACGATCCGGCGAAGGAAATCCTCGTCACGGTCGGTGTCTCCGAGGCCATCGACATCGCCCTGCGCGCGCTGCTCAATCCCGGCGACGAAGTCATTTTCCACGAACCTTGCTACGTTTCCTACAGCCCGAGCATCGTCATGGCGCACGGCGTCGCGGTGCCGGTGGTGACCACGAAGGAGGACGAGTTCTCGCTGAAACCGGAAGCCGTCGCCGCTGCGATCACGCCGAAGACACGGATCATTTTCATCAACTTCCCGACCAATCCCACCGGTGCCTGCGCCTCGCGTGCGGACCTCGAAGGCATCGCGAAACTCGCCATCGAGCACGACCTGATCGTGATGACGGACGAAATCTACAGCGAACTCCGCTACGACGAAGCGGAGCCGCACGTGTCCATCGCGTCGCTGCCGGGGATGAAGGAGCGCACCATTCTGCTCCACGGATTTTCGAAAGCATTCGCCATGACCGGCTTCCGCCTTGGCTATGCCTGTGCGCCGCAGCCGATCATCGAGGCGATGATGAAAATCCACCAATACGCGATGCTCTGCGCGCCGATCATGAGCCAGAACGCCGCGATCGAGGCTCTCGAAAACGGCCAGCCCGCGATGATCGAAATGCGCAACAGCTATCACCAGCGTCGCGATTTCCTGGTGAAGCGCCTGAATGAGATCGGTCTCGACTGCCATACTCCCGGCGGTGCGTTTTATGTCTTCCCCGACATCCGCAGCACGGGGCTGACGAGCAAGGAATTCGCCATGCGTCTGTTGGAAGAGGAAAGCGTCGCCTGTGTGCCGGGCAGCGCGTTCGGTCCATCCGGCGAGGGTTTCCTGCGCTGCTGTTATGCCACGGCGTTCGAGGACATCCGCACGGCGACCGACAAGATGGAACGCTTCGTCGGCCGGCTGAAAAACGCATGAGCGCCAAGCTACAAACCCAGGATCACGAACGGCTCACCCGGGCCCACGTGATCCCGTTTGTGGCCTTCATGAGCTTCATGCTCGTGCTGATGGTGCTGGGCTATCTGATCGAGTGGAAGCATCCCGACGCGCCGTGGTGGAGGCAGGATCCGGCGCAGTTTGTGTATCCGGTGCAGACGCTGGTGACGCTGGGGTTTCTGACTTTTTACTGGAGGAACTACACGTTCAACTGGTCGGTGAAATGGTCGCTTGCCGGCATTGTCTTCGGGGCAATCGGTATCGGCTTCTGGCTGCTGCCGACGACGCTCTATGATTATTGGAAACTGGACGGGCCGACCCACGGGCTTCTCGAAACGTTAGGTGTCGCTGCGCGGAAAGAGGGATTTGATCCGGGGCTTTTTGAGAACCCGGCCGCCTACTGGACGTCTCTCAGCTTCCGCTTTTTCCGGGCGGTGATCGTGGTGGCGCTGGTGGAGGAAATATTCTGGCGTGGATTTCTCATGCGCTTCGCCTGCGATTGGGAAGGCGACTATTGGAAGCAACCGTTCGGGCTTCCGCATTGGATTTCCTATCTTGTGGTCACCGGACTTTTCATCGTGGCTCACAATCCGGTGGATTATGCGGGAGCTTTTGTTTACGGGAGCCTAACGTATCTGTTATGCGTCTGGAGCAAGAATCTAGGAGCTTGTGTGGTCATGCATGCCACTGCCAATCTACTGATGGGGATTTATGCGATGGCGTATGGGAAGTATGGACTTTGGTGAAGTGATACAGGCATTCCTGCCTGTACTTCTGGTAGCTGTGGCTGGTGAAAGAACAGACAGGAATGTCTGTGTCACGGCTTCTGTCGCTTTTCGAGATACTTTTCGATGAGGAAAGTCACGGCATCGTCACAGGCTTTGGGGCCGATTTCGGAGTCAATGTTGCAGGCGGCAACCGCGGCGAACTTTTTGTTTGGGGCGAGCCACATGACGGCATAGTTCGTGGTG
Source organism: Luteolibacter sp. (assembly GCA_039915545.1). GTDB lineage: Bacteria > Verrucomicrobiota > Verrucomicrobiia > Verrucomicrobiales > Akkermansiaceae > Luteolibacter. The sequence continues at coordinate 12,623 of JBDSNC010000227.1, read as the reverse complement.
TTGGTGCCGTTGTGCATGAGGGCGGTGCCGCCGGCCCAGGGGCGTTCGAGATTGATCCAGCCGCATGCGTATTCCTTGCTGGGGGCGACGGGAGTGTGGAGGAATTTCAGCGCCTCGGAATCGAGTGGCGGATTTTTCGCAGTGCCGAGATGGAAGCTGGCGTAGGTGGCGAGATCCATAATTGATAGATGGACGCGACCGGCAGGGGTGATGGCGGGAGGATTGTCGGCGTCGGGGCCGGGTGGGATGTTGAACGTGAATCCCAAGCGACGGACATGGCCGTAGGGTTGGTCGATGTTGCCCGCGGTGGCGGCCGGGCCAAAACCTGCGGAATCGAGATGGAGCGGGGTGAAGAGGCGTTCCTTGATCAGTTCGTCGTAGGGCTTGCCGCTGACCTTTTCGAGCATGGCTCCGGCGATGGTGAATCCGCTGTTGGAATAGACGTTTTGTGTGCCGGGTGGATACGCAGGAGGCTCCAACAGCAGGGCTTGGATGAATTTCCGGCGTTGTTCCGCTTCGGGTTTTTCGCGATCGTCCACCGTGGTTTTCCATAGTGCGGGCGGGACATCGTGAGCGAGGCCACCGCTGTTGGAACAGAGCTGGAGGAGCGTGGTTTTTTGGAAGTCCGGGTGGATTCCCCAATCAGGAAACACCTCGGCGACTGTGGACGACCACTTGATTTTTCCATCAGCCACGAGGATCGCGGCGAGGGTGGCTGTCATCGATTTCGTGCAGGATCCGATGTGGAACTTGTCATGGATCGTGACGGGCGTGGGATCACCCTGTTTTCTAACTCCTGTGGCGCCGGCGGCGACGATTTCCCCATCGAGCACGGCCGCGGCTACAAGACCCGGGATTTTTCCGTTCTGGGTGAAACGGGCGAGATCGGCGGAGACGTCGGTGGGATCCGCCACTGCTGTGACGACGGTTAGCGGGAAGATGGCCAGTTGCCCCAGTCTCCGTAGAATCGGGATTCGTTGGAGGTGGGGCGACATGGTGGAAGAACAGACACGAATGTCTGAATCAAATCAGGCTTTCGCGAGCTTGGTGATGTCCCAGAGCGGTTGTCCGAGTTCGGCGTTGATCTCGTTGAACTCGCCAACTTCGGCTTCGGTGAAGAGAATGCCGCCGGCTTCGTCGGAACGCTTGCGGGCGGCGGCTTCGAGCTGGCCGGGGAGCATGGAGTTTTCGTTACCGTGACCGAGGATGTCGTCGATGACGGCCTTGAGGTTGCTCATCTGGCTGCGGCCTTGGGCGAAGTTTCCACCAGAAAGAGCGTCCGGATGGATGACTTGGAAATAGAAGACGGGCGTGTTCTTTTCACCGGGGGCATTGATCGCGCGGCCGCGGATGGTGGGAAGGGAACCGCCGATGAGGCCGCCGAAGATTTCGTTGAGAAGGGACATGCCGTAGCCCTTGTGGCCACCGAAGGGGAGGAGTGCTGCGACTTCGTTAGGATCAATGGTGGGTTGTCCGTTCGCATCGACGGCGGCACCGGGAGGGAGAAGTTTTCCTTCGCGTTTCAAGGTCTGGACGCGGCCCATGGCGACGGTGGAAGTGGCCCAGTCCATGACGATGGGGAAGCCGTTGGCTTCCATGCTGGGAATGCCCCACGAGTGCGGGTTGGTGCCGAGGGTGGGGAATTTTCCGCCGAAGGGTACGACTTCCGCCAGCGCCGAGGTGCAGTTGGTGTAGGCGAAATAACCACGCTCGGCGGCTTCCATGACGTAGCCGCCGCCCCAGAGATAATGGAAGGCGTTGTCGACGGCGATCTGGGCGATGCCGTATTGGTCGGCGAGTTCGATGGCACGGTCGATGGCGCGATAAGCGACGGACTGGCCGAGTTTCTTGTTGGCATTCCAGCGCTCGGAGGCGGGGAAACGGGACGGCAGGACTTCGATTTCCGCGCCGGGGACGCAGCCGCCGACACCGGAGCCGAAGAGGTGGTCGAGGTGGAGGGCTTTCAGCGCGTGGTGGGTGCGGATGCCGTGGCGGGCGGCTTCGGCGCAGAGTTTGGCACCCTCGGCAGCTTCATCAGCGGTGTAGCCCTTTTGCTGATAGGCGAGGGAGACGAGGGCATCGTGGTCTTGGCGTGGAATGACGAGGAATTCGGACATGAATATGGATTGGTGAATGGGTGCGCCGATGTTGGCGGGATCGGGCGGCATGTCGAGCCGATGGGGCTATTTAATTCTGCACATTAGGGTTAAAAAAGAACCGGCCGGGCGGTCAGGAGGGCATCAGGGGGGCTGCACCTCCGACCACACCGGCCGGTCATTTGTTGGGGGGAACTGTTTTTAAAGGGAAAACTATTTGGTATCGGACAAATTCACCTGCATTGCGTTTACCTGAAGGGTGCGCTTGACTTGGAAAGTGACGGGCGGGCAGAGAAGCTCGGTGCCATAGACCGTGGTGCTCATGAGGGCGACGGTGTAGGTGCCGTCTTTGGAAAACTTCGAATCCAGCTCGGTGGTGGGAATCACGGTGCTGGTGGTGGCGTCGCTGGTCCAGGGAAATGCTTTCACCAGTGTGCCGGTGATCCCGTTGACGGAGGAACCCTCATAGACCATGAACGACGTGTCGCTGCGCGGGTAGACATCATTGAGAATCAGCTCGATTTGCGGACTCTGGAAACGGATCAGGTCACCGCTGGCGATGCCCTTGATCTGGCCGGAGGCGACGGGCCAGACCTGCACTTTGCCGGAAGCGATCTGCGTCTGGCTGATGGTGCCGTCCGAAAGGGCGTGGACGACGAAATGTTCCTCGCCGAGCGCTTTTGTCGGATCGGTCGCCTTCAGCGATGAGGCGGGGAATTTAAGAACGGTCTTGCCGTTGGCCGCAAGGTAGCCGGTGTAGAGCGCCGCATTGGAGAGAACGGTGGTGGGATTGAGTGTGGTCTGGCCGCTCGGATAAGAGGCGATGTGCTGCTCTAATAGAACCTGGGTGGAAGCCAGTGGCAGGCCGCTGCCGCTGAGAAGGCCGGTCACGTTGATTTCCACTGAGAACGGCTGGTCCACGCGGGTGCGGGGGACGACGCCGTCGGGATCGAGGGTGACGATCCTGATGTCGGCGGTCGGCAGATAGGCACCGACGAGTTTCTGGTCGAGCAGGTAATCCTGAGCCGGACTCTGCTGGACCGTCCAGAGCTGGAAGAGCGCGCCGTTAGGCTCCAACGTGAGAGCGGAGGCAGCGGCTCCGGTGGCGGCGACGGGCATGTCCCAAACAACGCCTGTTCCTTGTTGCGTCTGGCGGATGAAATTGACGAAGTCGCTGCTTTGGGAAAAAGCGGCGGAAGTCATGATGGCTAGGAGCAGGCCGGGAAGTTTCATCGTTTCGTGAGAGCTAACGATTCGGAGGCGATGCGGACGGAGATCGGGCCGCTTTGATGGACGGCGATGACAAGTTTGTCCTGCTTTGACCAATAGGCGACGCTGGCGGCGGGGAGGGATTCGTTGCCGGCGGCCTGGTCGAAGGAAACCTCGTTGGTGGTGATCCAATTCCGGTTGAGGGACATGAAGTCGACGAATGTGAGCAGTTTTCCAACAGGTTTCACATCGACGCGGGACTTCAGCGCGTCAGGAAGGAAAACGACCGCGCCCTTGGGCACGATGGTCCAGTTTTTTCCGTCGTGGAGGATCATCGACTGTTTGAGAATCGACTGGTTTTCCGGCGTGGTCACCTTGGCCTCGCCTTCGGCGGGTTTTGGCAACTGGATCATCGGGTTTTCCTGCTGGAGTTTTGCGAGTGCTTCAGGAGTGATGCGGGCCAGAACGGGTTGGCCGGCGATGGCGCTCGTAGCAAGAGCGCAGAGGATTAGTGCGGTTTTCATCGGGGGAGATGGTGGGTGGTGTGAGATTTTATTCAAAAGTGACGAGGATCACGATATCCTGCATGTCGAAATAGGTGGTCCCGGGTGCGGCGGTGGAGCATTCCCATAGCGCGATGAGGTCCTGCGGGCCGATCTTGATCTTGCCGCTGCCGTCGATGTAGGGAGAGAGAAAGCTCTTCGCGCTGGCTTGGTTGTAGGCGGGAGCGTAGCTCGGGGCGCTATCGCCGTTTTTCAGAACAGTGACGTATTGATCCGAATTTCCGGTGCTGTGGAACGTGTACCAGGAGGAGCCGCTCCAACCGCGGCCGCCGAAGTTGATCTTGTCGTTTTTGCTGACCGTGGTGTCGACGAGGACGCTGGTGGGGACAACAGCGGGGCCGGTGCCGTAAAAGAAACGGGTGAATGTGCTGCTGTTCTTCGACCAGGACGCTTCGCAGGGCAGGAGGGTGGACCCCGATTGGAATGCGACGCCGAGGGTGCGCACCTTCATTTTGAGGCTACCTTTTGGGACAATGGTTCCGGTGCTGGTGACATCGACGATATCGGTTACTTTGCCAGGATAGGTGATCTGCCAGCCGAGCTGGGAACGGGCACCTACCCTGAGAAGGGTGCGGTCTACAGTGAGTGATCCGGTGGGGATCGAGGAAGCGGCGAAGGTGGAATTGATGGCGAGGAGACCTGCAAGCAGGCCGATCATCAAACGTCCACCACGGGGGGAGTGGGAAAGTTTCATGGGGGTGGGGGGAGTGTCAGCTCTTGCGAACTGACGACGTCATTAAAAACCGCAAACTGTGGGAATTCAAGAACTCCGGTGTGATGTACGTGATCACGTGGGAATAACAGACTGTTAATTTAACTGATGGGTATCGCTGTAAGGGTCTTGTTTTAAACGGGTTCGGCAATAACAAAAAAAGTCCCCGCCGCGCCCGATCAGGGCATGGTGGGGACGGGGAGATAATTAAGGTATCTTAACTAACTTGATTTCGGGGTCAAATCAGCGGTCGAGGATGGAGTTCCAATGCTCCAGATTGTCCTTCTGGGACTCGAAGAGGGCGGTGGTGTCGTCAAGGATGTCGATCGAAGTGATCTTGTCGCCCTTGGCGATCTTGTTCACCACATCCTGGCCGGTGATGACTTCACCGAAGACAGCGTGTTTCCCATCAAGGTGCGGGGTGGCAAGGTGGGTGATGAAGAACTGGCTGCCGTTGGTATTGGGGCCGGCGTTGGCCATGGAGAAGATGCCGCCTTTCGTATGTTTGAGCGAACGGTCGATCTCGTCTGCGAACTTGTAGCCCGGGCCGCCGGAACCGGTGCCGGTCGGATCGCCGCCTTGGATCATGAAGTCGGGGATCACGCGGTGGAAGGCCACGCCGTTGTAGTAACCGCGCTTGGCGAGATTCAGGAAATTGGCGGATGTGACCGGGACTTGGGAAGCGAAGATCCTGGCGTTGATGTCGCCTGCGGTGGTGTGGAGTGTGATTTTGATGTCAGACATGGATGGAAGAAAACACGGGAATTTTCCGCGTGGCAACCCCCGAGGCAGCGCGGGTGCGCGGATTCGTCGTGCCCGGGGGATTTCGGGTGTGGGATCCCTCATCTCAGAACTCCCGGGCAGTCATGGATTCCTGCGGATGCGTGCGAAGTCGCGGAAGGGCAGCATGTCCACCTCCACGGTGGTGGTGGCCCCCGTCGCCGGTCCGGAAGACCAGGCGCGGGTGGATGGGGAGGAGAATTGCAGGTTCTGGTCGCATTCCACGGCATAGGATAGGCCGGGGAAACTGGAGAAGGTGATGTCGTAGGAATTCCCCTCAGCGGCGCGGGTGAAGAAGAGGATTTTCAGGAGACTGCCGGAGTTCAGTGGATCGGTCATGTTGGCGATTTCCTCGGCATCACTGGAGCCGTCGCCATCGGAATCGCGGCCAATGTCGTTCACTCCGATGGTCAGGTGGTAGGCGGTTTCCAATCGGTCGTCGATTTGGTCGCCGTCGCTATCCACCAGTGCGAGCGTGGAGAAGGGGAAAGCTTCGACGGCCCCGAGATCCGGGTGAGGCCCCCCGCTTGGCCGCGTCGCGCCACGCTGGTCGGTGGGCGGAGTATCCGCGAGCAGCACCGCCGCATCAATCGCTGGTGAACCCGGGAGCGGGGGCATCGTCAGGGCAGGGCCGCCGAAGTCGGCGAGCGGAGCCAATTGTGGATCGCCGGATAGCAGGTTCGCTCCGCTGGAGGTATTGATCGCGCCCGCGATGATCGGATTCGCAGGCGCGGAATTTCCCGCAACAATGGTGTTCTCGAGTGTGAGATCTCCGCTGATGTTGGAAATTCCGCCGCCTGAAGTAGCGGTATTTCCCGAGACGGTCGCGTGGCGTAAAACCGCGGTTCCTGTTGTGGCGATTCCGCCGCCGAGGACCGCGGAGTTGTTAGCCAAAGTGGAATTCACGGCGATGAGATGTCCGTCGTTCCAGATGCCGCCGCCGTTCGAGAGGGTATGGCTGTTGGACACGGTGCAGTTTTCCAAGGTGAGGTCGCCGTGGTTGCTAACGGCGCTGCCAGCCCCGGCCGATTGCCCGCGGGTGAGCGTGAGCGAGCTCAAACGGATGATCGCTCCGGCTTGCACTTCGAAAATCCGGGAAGCCGAAATGCCATCCAGCGCGATTCCCCGAGGAAGGTTGGATGCATCGATGGCCAGTTGTCCGCCCAGGCTGATCTGGCCCAGTTCCAGAGCGATCGTTCCACCGTTCAGAGCGGCTGCGAAATGGATCTCGCGCGGACCGGAAAGCGTGGCAGCTGCTGCGACGACTTCCCGCAGCGAATCGCCGCCTCCCGCGCCAAGGGAACCGTCGTTTTGATCCAGCAAGGTAGTGACGATGAGCGGCGCGTCCGCGAGGATCTGAAAATCACCGATGTTCCACCCGGAGTAAGGAAGGGCGCTGCCATGAACCTGATAGCCCCAGCGGAAGAAGACATTGGATTGATGATCGGCGGCCTGCGAGATGTCGTAGCGGACTTGTTGCCAGGCCGTGTCGGTGATGGGGCTCGCGCCGTTGCTCCACACGGGAGTCCAGGTTTGGCCGTTGTTGGAAACTTCCAAAGTCGCCTCCAACCACGGTTGGAAATCGGCGTTCAACCACCTTTTGAATTGCACGACCGTTCCACCGCAGGCGCTGAGATCGAATGGCCCGGCGGTCAGATAGAAGGAGCCGCCGGGCGTCAGCGAGTAGTCGCCGTTGAGATTGACGCCGAAGACCTTCGCTCCGCCGGAGCCTGTGGCGGGATCGGGATTTCCGTGAAGGTTTCCGCCCCCGCCGGCCGGTGTTCCGAATGCCCATTCGCCTTGCCGTTGCCAGCCCGGATCGTTGGCCAGCGAAATGCTGACGACGGAGGGCGGCAGGGGATTGATAGTGATTTGCAAGGCCGCTTGTCCGGTTCCGGCTGAGTTGGTTGCCGAAATGGTTGCGTTGAATTGTCCATATCCCGCCGGGGTTCCCGAAATCAAGCCGCTCGTGGAATCCACCTGCAAACCGGCCGGAAGGGACATTCCGGCGTAGCTCGTTACCCCGTTGCTTGCGGTGATTTGATAGATGAACGGAAATCCCTGTCTGCCAGTCGCGGTCGGAGCACTGGTGATCACCGGCGGGATCGGGGTCACGGTAAGGTCCACATCCCGCACGATGTCTCCCTCGGTGGTCGAAAGAACAAGTTCACTATGATAATCTCCAGCGGGCCGGGCCGCCGCAGCGGGTTGGATGGTGACATCCACCGATACCGTGGCTCCGGATGCCAAGGTTCCTCCCGCGGGCGAAGCAGCGAACCAACCTGCGCCGCAGGCGGCGGTCCACGGCAAGGGGGTGGGACCGGCGTTGCTCAGGACGTAGGATTTCGACGCTGGCAAAAATGGTCCCGCCACCGGCCCGGTCCCTTGGAAGCCGGCGACGGGAGTCAGAGCCAGGCCGTTTTCCAACGGATAGTTGCTGAAATCGCTCTCATGGAAACCGACCGGAAAGCCCTCACCCCGGGACAGGCCGATGATCCCATCCTTGGCGGTAATCCCCAGCAGCGTGACGCGGATCCGTCCGTCGAAGAACAGTTCTATTTGGAAATTGTTGGAACCCGTCGGCGGTTCATAAAATCCCCGGTTTTCTTGAAGCGATTGGAAAGTGATCGTCAGACGGTCGGAGAGTTGTTTCCAGGAAATCGAATTATGTGTCGCGATAAGATCCCGAAACAGGGCGGAAATGCGCGGCACTTCCATGAATTCCGCCAGTGAAAAATCGTTGACGAATCCTGCATTCCCCAAGCCCACGGCGCCATCTTGGTAAACTACCACGCTATCGTAAGATTCGCCGAAGAACGGGATTTGCGCGCCACCCGTAAGGTAAATCCGCTCGGAAGGGGATCCCGACAGGCTCGCGCCACCGGATGGCTCTGTTGGAAATGCGGACGCCTTGCGGCGCGAGGCGGTGTAGCCGTTTGGCGAGGCGACCGGCGTTAACGTGAAGGTCTGCCAAGCGGTATCATTGCCGGCGGCGTCGAAGATTTCCGCCAGGAAATCGGTGGGAGTGGGCAGCACCGTGAGCGTCAGCTCGGCCGGGGCTGTCCCGGCGGCGTTGGTCGCGCCGAGAGTGATCGAATACGTTCCGGGCGTGGAGGGAACGCCGGAAATGAACTCGCCGGATAGAGATAACCCGTCGGGCAAGGGAGCGGCAGAGTAGCTTTCCGGCCGGCTGAAGGCGCTGATGTTATAGCTGAAATGGAATCCCTGGGTGGCGGTCGCGGTGGTGGCGCTATCGATCAAAGGGGGATCCAGCGGACCATAAATGGCTTCGACCGAGGTATTGTGAAGGATCGTAATGTTGATGTCGCGCGAGGTGCTGCCGTTGTTTCTCCATTTGAGAAACGGCTGGCCGGCTGCTTGCGCGGCGGCGGTCAGATGCACCACCGTTCCCTCGCGATAGAGGCGGTGGAACGAGGCGACCCCGCCACTCTGCGAATCCTGATCCGTCGGGCTGATGGCGATGACCGGAGCGGAGTCCCATGGGGTGACTTCCACGGAAAGGTTGTGGAGCGGAGTGATCCGGACATGGTCCAGCAGCAGATCCACGCTGCCGGTGGTGGTGGAGACGTCCTGGAAGCTAACGGAGAGTTGGGGATTTTCATCGCCATTGAGCATATAGCTTTTCGAAAGCCAGTTCACCTGCCCGCCGCCGGTGCCGAAGAGCGAGATGGTGTCGGCAAGCGGTGAAAAGTGTCCGCCGGCGGTGACGCGCAGCCGCTGTTCGGACGTGTTGTAGGCGAGCACTCCGACATCAAACTCCAGCAGGTAAGGACTGAACGGCGCACAGGCGAATGTTTGGTAGATCGCTCCGTTGGACGGCCGGTTTCCGGAATTGAAGGCGACGATCTTCGAACCGTCGGTGGTGGTGTAGGGCGCGGTGGATTCGATGGACAGGTTGCCCATTGACGTCCAACCGGCCAGATCCTGCTCGAAGCTGCCGTTGGCGATCATTTCCGGAGAAACGGTGAGCACGGCCGGATCGGAGATGGCGGTCTGGCCCGGGTAGGAGGTCAGGACCACATCATAGATCCCCGCATCCTGGGATTTGAGATTGAGCAACGAGAGGAAGAAGGCGTGCGCTCCATGGATGTCGGCGGAGTCCTCCAGCGGTACCCCATTGTGGCGCCATCCGGTGGTGGCGGGTTGACCGGGAAATGTGGAGCGGTAGGATTGAAAGAACACGGAGCCACCGAGCCGGGCCGAAATACTGGCGGGCTGGATGGGGCCATCGAACGCGGGTGGTGTTTCGGGATAGGCGCTGAAATCGCTCTCGTAAAAACCCTCGGGAATGCCGGTTCCCTGTGAGAGGCCGATGAGCCCTTGATTTGCCGTGCTGGCCAGGAGTGTGAGACGAATCCGGCCGTCGGTGAACATCTCGATGTAGAAGCTGGTCCCACCGCCGACGATCGGTTCGGGCACGCTGGACAATCGGACGACCGCCCTATCCGACAGTTGCAGACAAGCCACCGATCCACCGGCGGCCGGGTTCAGGTCTCGGAAAAATCCCGAGATTCGAGGCAGTCGGAAATGGGCTGCCAGCGTGCCGGTGGCATCGGAATCACCCGCGCCAAAGGTGACGTATCCGTTGCTTCCAATGAAGAACGAACTGTAGCGGGTGCCGTAGAGGGCCACTGTTTTACCACCCGTCAGAGGAACCTCGACGCTTCCGTTGTCGGGCAGCAAGAGCGGGGCTGGAAAGGAATTTACGATGGGAATCGCACCGGCGCGAGTGACCGTGTAGGACTGTCCGTCCGCGGCGGGGGTAAAGGTGAATTCCTGATAGCTGCGGTCGTTGGCCGCGTTGTCCACGATTTCGGTGAAATGGTCCGGCCCGGTGGTGAGGGTAAGAGGCAACATCTGCGTATCCCCGTCCGCGCCGATGGCGATGACCAGGTTGGCACGGTGGACTCCGGCAGGGAGCTGTTTCGCGAAATCATTGAGGCGGACGACGAGATGCGATTGCTGACCGGGGGCCAGCGTGCCATCCGTGGTGTCCAAGTCAGCCCAAGGCGTCCAGGGTTCGTCGTGGACCAGCGAGGCACGCCAGGCGACTGGGGCGGCCGTAGGATTTGCCAACAAAAAATCACCTGAACTGGGAGCGAAGGGACCGCCGATCTCGCCGACGGCGGCGAATCCCGAGGCAGGCGAAATTTCGAACGGTCCGTGCACCGTCAGTCGAAAATCCCGGGTCGTGACCCGCCGGCTGTTGCCCACGCTGAAGTGGATCTTCGCCTCGTAGGTACCTGCGGCGAAGCCCGCGGCCGACGGATTGACCGTCGCCACGACCGTGGCCGTGTGATCGGGTGCGAGGGAGCTCTCGGCCGGTGCGGTCAAGCTCATCCACGGCTGGGAAACGTCCGCCGTCCAGGATAACGAACTGTCGCCCTCATTCCGAAGCGTGAAAGTTTGGGAAGCCGGGGAAAACGGACCGCCCAGCAAGCCGACGGCTTCAGTGGCGACGGATGGCGATACCGTCAGCGCCAACAGCGGAGAAACCGCGTTGTTCACGTTCAGCCTTCCCTCGACCAGCGTGCGACCTGCCAGAGCCGGTATCCGATCCACCGAATCCAGCAACAGGGTCTTCACTCCGTGATGATCGAGATCCGGACGTGTGGACCAGATCAGGGCACAAGCGCCCGCGACGTGCGGCGTGGCCATGGAAGTGCCGGAAAGTGACGCGTATCCTCCGCCCGGCATGGTGCTGAGAATCGCGACACCGGGCGCGGATAGATCGACCGAGTGGGCTCCATAGTTCGAGAAAAATGCCAGGGTGTCCGAGGCATCGCTGGCGGCCACCGAGATGATGTTCGGCGAGCTGTATCCGCTCGGATAGGAGGGATAGCTGTCGTTGTCCGAAGCACTGTTGCCTGCCGCGGCCACGAACAGGATGCCGGCGGCGTCCGCGGCGTCGATCGCGTCCTTGAGCGCCTGGCTGTAGCCTCCGCCGCCCCAGGAGTTGTTGGTCAGCTTCACGCCCATCCGGGTTGCGTAGAGGACGGCTTCGGTGGAATCGGAGACGGCTCCGATGCCCAGATCGCTGAAGGATTTCAGAGCCATCAGTGAAACGTTCCAGCAGACGCCGATCACGCCCTGGCCGTTGTTTCCCGTGGCTCCGATGGTCCCGGCAACGTGGGTTCCATGGAAATAATCGTCGTAAGGCTGGTTGTCCGCATTGATGAAATCCCAGCCCCAGTAGTCGTCGACATAGCCGTTATGGTCGTCGTCAATGCCGTTGGCGGCGATTTCGCCGGGGTTTCTCCAGATGGCGGGTTCGATGTCGGGGTGGTTCCACGCGATGCCGGAGTCGATCACCCCTACGACCACATCGCGGCTGCCGCGCGTCACTTCCCAAGCCTCGGGCGCGTCGATGTCCGCATCGGCCAATCCACCGGTCTGCCCCGTGTTGTGCATGCCCCACAGTTCGGAGAAATAGCTGTCATCGGGAACCGCCAATGTGTGGACGATGTAGTCTGGTTCGGCGTATTTGACGATCCTTCCCTCGCGCGCCAGGACCTCCAGCGCGTCCGGCACCGTGTCAGTCAGGGAGGCGGGGAACTTGATCAGATAGAGATCGCTGTTGGGGATCCTGCGCAGGACGGCGACTCCGACACGACCGAGCATTGCTTCGAAATCGGCCGGAGGAACCCCGGGATTTGCTTTTATCGTGACGTGATCCGCCACCATCACGGTCTGTGATTTGATGATTTCCGCGCCGGTTTTCGGATCCCTGGCCATCACGTTTTCCACGCGCAGCATCGGGTATTTGAAATCGGCTTTCACCACACGGACCTGCACAGGTTCGCCCTGCGGATTTACCGAGTTGGCGCGCGAAATCACCGGCGCTCCGGCATAGGGATCATTCATCCCGCCGGGTGCGTTTGCCGGCTGGGTTCCGGGAATTTGCGGCGCTGCGGGCATGGCCGCGTGCGTGATGGGGCGGGGGGCTGCGGTGAGGGCCGGAGCTTCAGTCCGCCATCTTCCGCTTGAACGGTGCTCGCCCTTCCAAATTTCCCAGCCTGTGAACAAACCAGCGTCTACAAGCAGCACCATTGTGAAAATCAGAAACAAACGCGTTTTCATCTTAATTCCCCCGGTTGGTGTTGGTTGGTGTCCTCCCGGCAGAAGAGCGCCGGGAGTTGCCGGGGGGGGAGATCCGCAGGGCCTGCTGGGAGGCACCACCTGCACCATGGCCTCCCGCTCATCACGGAACAAGGAACCACTTTCTACCTAGGATAGAAGCAG
>JBDSNC010000141.1:0-8560 GCA_039915545.1 Luteolibacter sp. | reverse complement strand
GGGGCCGCTGGAAATGCTGCTGGCACTGGACAAGGTAGCGCCCGTTCGTCAACTGCTGCTGCAGGTCTTCGCAGCGCAGAACACCGACGGCGACTGGCCGCAGTGGTTCATGTTCTTCGAGCGCGAGCGCAACATCCGCCCCGGCGATTCGCACGGCGACATCGTCTATTGGCCGCTGCTCGCCCTCGCACAATATCTCTCCGCCACCGGTGATGCTGGGCTGTTGGATGAAACCCTTCCGTATTTCCAGTTTGACGAAAACGGCGCTGAAGCCGCGACGATCCGCCAGCACGTCGATCGCGCCTTGGAGCTGATCCGCCACCGCGTGATCGCGGGCACGCGCCTTGCCGCTTACGGTCACGGAGATTGGAACGACTCCCTCCAGCCCGCAAAGCCGGACATGCGCGAGCGGCTGTGCAGCTCGTGGACGGTGACGCTGAACTATCAGACCTTCATCGCCCTCGCCGCTGCCTTCCGCAGCATCGGCATTGAAAACGAAGCGGTGGAACTGGAAGCCGAAGCCGCGGTCATTCTCCAACAGTTCCAGGAGATCCTGATCGTGGACGATGTCGTGGCCGGCCTCGCGTATTTCCAACATGCGGAAAAACCCGATTACCTGCTCCACCCGCGCGACGGTACCACCGGCCTGTCCTACAGCCTGCTGCCGATGATCCACGCGGTCATCAACGACATGTTCACTCCGGCGCAGGCGGAAAATCATCTCCAACTGATCCGCGAACATCTGCTAGGACCGGACGGCGCGCATCTGTTCGACCGCCCGATGGCCTATCACGGTGGTATCCAGACGAATTTCCAACGCGCCGAGACCGCCAGTTATTTCGGAAGGGAAATCGGCATCATGTACACCCACGCCCATCTTCGTTACAGCGAGGCGCTCGCCCGCTTCGGCGATGCGGAGGGCTTCTTCCATGCGCTCGGCCAGCTCAACCCCATCGCCATCCGCGAGCTCGTGCCCACCGCCGCACCGCGCCAGGCGAACTGTTATTACTCCAGCTCGGACCCGGCCTTCGCCGATCGCTACGCGGCCTTCGACGACTACGCCAAGGTGAACGCCGGGGAAATCGCTCTCGAAGGCGGCTGGCGCGTCTATTCCAGCGGTTCGGGCATCGCCGTGCGGCTGATCATGCAGAGCTTCCTCGGCCTACGGATGGAAAAAACCGCGCTCGTCGTCGATCCGGTGATCGCGCCATCGCTCGACGGCCTCACCGCCTACCTGACCATCGGCGACCGTCCAATCGAAGTCGTTTACCACACCGGAGAGACCGGGCGCGGGCCGGTTTCCATCGAACTCAATGGCAAACCGATCGAGTTCGTCCGTGGTGAGAATCCCTACCGTCTCGCCGGCGTCCGGATTCCCAAAGCGTCGTGGGATGGACTCCTGACGGGAAACAACGACCGCCTGACAATCACCTTGGAATAACGAAGACCCAACCTACCCTTGAATTCATGACTCTGAAATCCACCACCACGGCGCTTCTGATCATCGCCGCCTGCTGCGTCTCCTGTGCCAGCAACGAACAGCTCCAGCAGCGCATGGACAACCGCAACGACGCGTATTCGAACTACAACGAGCGCCGGGAAATCCGCACCGACGCGCGACAGGAAAGAACCGACGCGTGGTTCGACCGGCACATGCATTGAGGTGAAATGCAGCGACGCGAGTCCTGACCCCGGCTACGCAGATTTTCCTGCGTCGGATTGTGACAATGTTTGCTCGATATAACCTATGGCTTCCGCATCTGCACGAATTGGAAACACTGAAATGTAAGATGGGAGGAATTCCGGAAATATTGTCAAGACGGAGGCAAGTCCGTTACCCGCAGTTGCCTTGGCATCAGCAACGAGTCCGGTCCAGGACTTCTGGGGCTTAGAGGCCGTCTGAAAAATGGCAGGGACCGTTCTCCGCAACGGTCCTGCGAATGCGAGGAGAACGGAGATGCCCATGAACGGCTTGGAAATTGACCCATGGGCGGACGTTCGCTTCCCATTCTCTCGGACCGCCCGGAGGTCGATCCCTGCCATAGCGTGTTTTTCAGACAGCTTCTTAGGGATTTCGGTCCGGTTCTCCCCCTCCTCCGTCTGCATAAGAAGGGCAGCAGTAAATAACAGAATCAACCACGCCATCGCAAGTAGGAACCACCTTGGCGCTACTGTCAGTCCGATCAAAGCTCCTCACTGATCAATCGGCAATCAAGACGCGGCACCTGGGTCAGCTCCTACAACAGGATTGATGAATGACGATGGTTGACTGCTGATTTTCGATTGGAAGTCCCGGGCCCGGTCACATTTGGAGATTGTCTCAATTTCGATTGTGGGGACAATCCCATGAATCTGAACGGCAAATACGCAAAGGATTCAAGAGTTGCGATCCTTGCGTCATCTTTGCAACCTTCGCGCCTCCGCGGTTCAATCTTCCATCCAGCCAAAATGTCATTCCTCACCCAGATGTTTTCCGTGGCGTGGTTCAACCTGCGCACGATCCCCGAGCGCAAGGCCGCCGCGCTGACCGCGGCCGTCGGCATCGCCGGAGTGGTGGGCGTGCTGGTGGGAGTGCTCGCCATCGCGCAAGGATTCCGCAGCGCGATGACTGCTTCCGGTTCGCCGGATGTCGCCATCGTCCTCCGCACCGGAGCGGATAGCGAGATGACCAGCGGCCTCGACGGCGAGTCGACGAGGACGATTTCCGACGCACCCGGCATCGCCCGCAACGGCAGCGCGCCGATCACTTCCGCGGAGCTGTTTGTCATCATCAACCTGCCGAAACGCTCCACCGGCACCGATGCGAACGTCCCGTTCCGCGGAGTGGAGCAGGGAGCCTTCGAGGTCCGTGGAAACATCGAGATGATCGAAGGCCGCCGGTTTGAGACGGGGAAAAACGAGATCATCGTGGGAGCAGGGGCCGCGCGCGCGTTTGCCGGGCTCGATGTCGGCAAGCAGATCAAGATGGGCCAGAACGTGTGGGACGTGGTCGGCATTTTCACGGCCAAGGGCGGCATCGCGGAGTCGGAAATATGGTCGGACGCCAATGTCCTGATGCCCGCCTATCACCGTGAGGACGGTTTCCAATCGGTGTATGTGAAACTGACCGATCCATCGGCTTTCATCGAGTTCAAGGACAGCCTGACCACCAATCCGAAGCTGGAAGTGAAGGCCGCGCGGCAGTCGGAATTTTACGAGGAGCAATCGACCATGGTCACGCATTTCATCACGTCCATCGGCGTCTTCATCGCCAGCCTGATGGCGGTCGGCGCATTGTTCGGCGCACTCAACACGATGTACAGCGCCGTCGCCGACCGGACGCGCGAGATTTCCACCCTGCGCGCCCTCGGCTTCGGCACCGGCCCGGTGATTCTCTCGGTGCTCGTCGAGTCCGTCCTGCTCTCCATCCTCGGCGGTCTGCTAGGCGCGGGTGCGGCCTATCTGCTTTTCGACGGCTACCGCGCGTCCACCATCAACTGGCAGACCTTCAGCCAGGTCACCTTCGCCTTCAAGGTGACGCCCGCGCTGCTGGGGCTTGCGATTGTTTTCGCCACCGTCATCGGCCTCTTCGGCGGCCTCTTCCCCGCCATCCGCGCGGCGCGGCTTTCGATCGCGACGGGGTTGCGGGAATCTTAGCGTGAAGAGCCGGACATAGCGTTAAGAATGAACGCACTCCTTTCGACGGCGATGGTGCGTCAGTGATGTCCGGGCTTGCGCTTGTGGATGATCAGGATGTTGCCAGCGGGATCAAATACCATCGCCATGTGGCAGACGGGGGTTTCGAAAGGCTCCGTCTTGAATGACACTCCGGCGGACTTCAGCGCTGCGATGGTGGCATCGAAATCCTCCGTTTCCAGTCCGCAGCTCGGTCCATCGGCACTTGGCAGCCAGCCCGGGGCCTTGCCGATGCTGAAGGTGTGCGCGCCGAGTTCATACTCGACCCAGCCACCATCGCACTCTCCGAGCGGGGTCTCCATGGCGGGTGTCAATCCTAACACACCTTCGTAAAAGGCGCGGGAGGCTTTGAGATCGAGGGCGGGATAACAGGTGAAGGCGACTTCGGTGAATTTCATGGTGCGGAAGGTATTAATGGGATTTCATACGAAGTTTCCGCTGCTGGCAATTCCCCAACTTCCGAAGCGATGGTTTCCCTCTTGCCACTTATCGGCTTTGTATGGCAAAGCAAGGCATGACGACGCAGGAGGAAGCGGCAGAGCAATTGAAAGTGATCCGTTCGATGATGGAGCGGGCGACGATTTTCCGGGCCTTGTCGGGGGAAACGGCGTTGATCGGCGGAGCGGTGTCGATGGCGGTGGCGTGGTTTTCGGAAAAACGGCATGGCTGGCCGTGGTCGGCGTGGTGGCTCGGTGGCCTGGCGGTGGTGCTGTGTTTTTATGCGTTCCAATCCTGGCGGATGAAGTCGGTGAACCGGCAGCCGTTCTGGGGTTCCGGCCTGCGGCTGGCGTTGCGCGGGGCCTTGCCTTCTTTGCTTTCCGGCGGCTTCATGGCGCTGCTTTTTGTCCGTGCCGGAAACGACGTGGCCGCGGCCTGCATGTGGATCGTCCATTACGGCCTCGCGCTGCTGGCGATCCGGGAGTTCGCGCCGAAGTCAATGGTCTGGCTCGGCTGGGCGTTCGTGGCGTTCGGCGTTGGCAGTCTGGCAAGCGTTACCGATGTGCTCCACGTGGACCAGCAGTGGCTGATGCACGTCAACAGCTCGCGGCTGATGGCGATTTCCTTCGGAGGGTTTCACTTGATCTATGGGGGATTGATCGTCACCACGGGGCGGCGTGAGGAAGCAATGGCATGATTGATTTTTCCCAATTGGATCGAACCATTCACGAGAAAGGGCGGCTCTCCATCATGACGCTGCTCGCCTCGCGGGCCGATTCGTGGGCATTTCAGGACCTCAAGGCCCAGCTCGACATGTCCGATGGAAATCTGATCACCCACCTGCGGACTTTGGAAAAAGCCGGGTTCATCAGCGGGGAAAAACTCACGGGCGACGGCCGGCCGCAAACGCTCTATACGCTCACACCGTCCGGCCGGACGGCGTTTGTGGCCTACCTCGGTGTGCTGGAACAAATTCTCGGACTCGGCAAATAATCCGCTTGCCCGGATTTAGCTTTGTGCTACAAAGCGAATCGCCATGCAACGATTTCACCCAGCTTCGCGCCCCAATACTTTGCGAGACAAAGTCATTACCGACATCGCCAACCAGCGCTTCATGCCGCCGTCTTCCTCCCGGACCGATTTGCGAATCTCCAAAACCCTCGGCATGGACGATGACGCGAGAGCCGCGCTCGCAAGAATCATGGAAGTTGTGAAGACCCAGAAAACCGCCGTCGCGGGACGGTTCATGCCGGATGCCGGAGTGAGCGCGCGGCTGGCGGAGCTGGGAGTCGTTGAGAATGTGGGCGAAGCGGACTTTTTCCGGTTTAGCCGCATCGTCATACCCTACAGCGGCATTGCTCCGAAAAACCGGCGGGATTGGGAAAAAAGCGGCCACAGGCTGGAAGATCTGAGTTCGCCACAGGTCCGGCGGGCGCAGGTGGCGCTCGGGCTTTTGAGGATGGAGGGAGCGCAGGCGGTGGTGATCGGCCGCCATGATGATCCGGAAACCCGCGCCATCGCCGGTGACAGCGCGGCGACGAAAATCATCGAGGACACCACCGATACCGCTCGCTTGGTTTTTTCGCCGACGTTCGGCGTGGTGTGTCAGACGAATCTCTCGCCCAAGAAAGTCTCATGGCTGGTCCAGCAGCTCCGCCACCGTTACCACGACGCGCGGGTGACTTTTCTGGAAACGATTTCCCCGGCGATGACGGTACGCGAGACGGCTTTGGAGCGGCTGCTTGTGGATTGCGACCACACCGTCATCGTCGGGGAACCCGGGGAAGCATCCTGCGAGGCACTGGTGGAAACCGCGCTGCGCCGGGGGAAACAGGCGGTGATCGTGGCGAAAGCCGAGGATCTCGATCCGGCGCTGCGCCTTTGCCCACGACTCGCCCTCACCGCCGGAGCCTTCGCCACGGACGAGGCGATCCGCGCGGTGGCGGAGGAATTGATAGGGAAATAGCCTCCGGCGGAAGAAGCGAAGTGGGTCGGCCCGACGGATCCGACCCTACCGCGCCCTCAACGGAAAAACTCCGCGAGCGCCTGGCCCACGGCGGCATCGATGCGGGCGGCGCGGGTGCCGGCCGAGGCGCCCTTGATCACGTCACCCTTGGCGAAATTCCGATAGACCAGCTTGTTCGTGTGGCTGTCGATCACGTCGATGACGATGCCCGCCTGGCGGAAATAATCCGGGCGCTTGTTCTCCAGCGAACCACGGGTGTGGGCCAGATCCGCGATTTCGTCCGGATT
The DNA here is from genome assembly GCA_039915545.1 of Luteolibacter sp. Lineage (GTDB taxonomy): Bacteria > Verrucomicrobiota > Verrucomicrobiia > Verrucomicrobiales > Akkermansiaceae > Luteolibacter. The sequence continues at coordinate 2,194 of JBDSNC010000141.1, read as the reverse complement.
GCGGCCGTAGCCGAAATAGTTCGGATAGGTGGCGGTCATGCCCGGTTCCTGATAGATCACGAGATACGCCACGACGAGATCGGAGCTGCCACCACCGTAGGACAGACCCTTGGCGGCAAACTGTTTGGAAAGGGATTTCTGGATCATGCCGTGCACCTGTTTTTCGGTGGCGTTGGTGATGGCCGGACCATTCGGATCGCTCTTGATCAGACGCGCGGAGTGGTAGCCCTTGCTGGTGCCCTTCGGCATGTCCACGCCGGTGGAGCATGAGGCGAGGAATCCGCCGACGGCGGCGATGGCGAGGAGGCGGACGGGCTGTTTCAACAGGTGTTTCAGGTTCATGGCGTTTCTGTGTTTGTTAGGATTGGGGATTCTTTGGAAAGCACGGTGTCCACGGTCTGGTCGGGAACGATCGGACCGTAGGATTTTTCAAAGCCGGCGCGGCGGAGGCTCTCGCGGACACCACTGTGGGCCTCGGCGAGCCGGAAACCGATGCCGCGCTCGTGCAGCGTCTCGCGGATTTCCTCCAGCAGTTCCGCGCCCGCCATGTCGATGGCGGGAACGGTGCCGAGGAAAAACACGGCGAGGCGCGTGTCCGGACCGCGGGCGGCGAGCAGCTCGAAAAAGCGGTCGCGGACGTGCTCGGTGTTGAAATAGAACAGCCCGCCATCGGAGCGGAAGATGAACACGCCGGGCGGGCGCTGGTTTTCGGTGTGGCGGATCGCGTCGGCATAGTAGCCGGAGCCCGGCACCCGCCCCAGCTCGGTGGTGTTCGGCCGCATCGCCCGGCGCAGCAGCAGCAGCAGAGAGAGCACCGCGCCGATGAGCACGCCCATCAGCAGTCCGGAACCGAGCACGCCGAACAAGGCCGTGACCGCCACGGCGAACTCTCCGCGGCTGAAATCCCACATCTTGCGGAGCGCGGAAAAATTGAAGAGCCCGGTGACGGCGGCCAGCACGATGGCGGCCAGCACCGGCTGCGGGAGATGGCGCAGCATTCCTGATAGAAAAAGCGTCACCAGCAGGATCACCAGCGAGGCGATGAATCCCGAGAGCGGAGTTTTAGCCCCGCCGGATTCGTTGACCAAGGACTGCGACATGCCGCCGCTGGTGGGAAATCCCTGGCCCAGCCCGGCGACGAGGTTCGCTCCGGCGAGCGCGAGAAACTCCTGATCGCTGTCGAGCCGGTAGTTATGCTTGCGGGCGAACATCCGGCCGATCGCATTGGTCTCCACCGCGCCTAGCAGAAAACAGGCCATTGCAAGCGGCAGCAGCAGGTTCAAGTCGCTCCAATGCAGCCCGTGGAGTCCGAACTCCGGCAGCCCCTGCGGCACCTCGCCCAGCATCTTCACGCCGCGGGCTTCGAGACCAGCCTTTGCTCCTATCAGCAGAGCGGCCACCACCACCACCAGCGCCACCGGTTTTCCAGGCAGCAGACGTTTTCCCAAAAGCAGCACCGCCAGCGCCGCGGAACCGAGCGCAAGCGACACCGGATTCGTCTCTCCCGCGTGGCGGATGAAATGCTCCGCTCGTTCCCAGAAATCGCCGTGCGCTCCGTGAAATCCGCAGAGCTTCGGCAGTTGCGAGGCCGTCAGGTGCAGCGCCACCCCACACTTGAAGCCGATCAACACCGACTCCGAGATGAAATTCACGATCACCCCCGCGCGGAAAAAGCGGGCAAGCAACGCCATGGCCGCGACCATCACGGCGGTAGCTGCCGCGAGCGCGGCGTGACGGGCGGGATCGCCAGCCGAGAGCGGAACGAGGGAGACTCCAACTAACAGCGATATGGCGGACGTGACGGTGACGCAGGTCTGTCGCGAGCTGGTGAAGAGCCAGAACACCAGTCCGGAAAACAGGCAGGCGTAAAGTCCGGCGGACGGTGGAAGTCCTGCGAGCGACGCATCGCCGATGCCGGCTGGCATCACGTAGGCCGCCAGGGTGATGCCCGCGACGAGGTCCGCCCGGAGCCAGGCGGGTTGATAGGAACGCAGCCAGCCGAGCGCCGGCACAAAGCGGGCCAGGCCGGGACTGCTGGTGTTGGTTTCGCTCATGGTAAAGGCGGTGGCTCTTCAAATGGGAGCGCGGAATTCACCATTCAGTTAGAGCAAATGTTCCTCACTCACCGTTCTTGCCCTCTTTTTCCAGCTTCGCCCTTGCGGCGGCGAGCACGGCCATTTTCTCCTCGCTCACT
>JBDSNC010000097.1:0-3323 GCA_039915545.1 Luteolibacter sp. | reverse complement strand
TGGTTGATGATGATGTCGCCGTGCTTGTTTTTGAAATCCCAGACGCGCTTGAGAAATTCGTCGCGCCCCAGATCGCGGCGGCCCACGCCTTCTTTCTCACGCAATTCACGCTCGACCTTCGCCTGGGTCGCGATGCCGGCATGGTCGGTGCCGGGGAGCCACAGCACTTCCTTGCCATTCTGCCGCGCGCGGCGGGCGAGGATGTCCTGCAAAGCGTTGTTCAGGACGTGGCCGAGGTGCAGGATGCCGGTGACATTTGGCGGCGGAATGACGATCGAATACCCGTCCTTCGCGGACGAAGGATCGGCTTCGAAGCATTTTCCGGCGATCCAGGCCGCATACCATTTGGCTTCGACGGCTTGGGGTTCATAGGCTTTCGCTAACTCGGACAACATGGGGGCGGATGGATGCCAGACCCCGCGGGGTTTGTCCAGCATCGGAAAACGACAGAAATTCCGCCGTCAGGTTCCCTTCACCACGATCTTGTCCGCCTTCAGCCAGCGTTTCAGCACCTGGGGATCGCCCGTCAGATTTCCCAGCAGCCGCCAGTTCGATTTCTGCAAGGCATGGGCCTCGTCCCGCCCTTCATCCACCACGCACCACGGCCGCGAGCCAGAAGAATGGATCATCCGGAAGCCGTCCTGCCCCACCACCAGAAATCCAACATGCGTGTCCAGACCGACCAAATAAATCCCCGGCTCCGCCTTCTCCAATCCGGCTGCAAAGGCTCCGTATTCCTTGCCGATCGTCAGCACGCACGAATCCTTCGGTAAAAACGAGCGAAGGATGTTCCCGGAAGCCTGCTGTGCGAGCTGGTAGCGATCCACCTTGAACCCGGCGTCCTGCAGCACCGTGGCCACGAAATACCCGCAGGCGATCCGCCCGCCTCCCGGCTTCGCGGCGGTGCCGTTGAAATCCCACGGCGTGCCCAGCCAGCACCGCATCATGTCCGGCAGAGTCTTCTCCAACTCGGCCCTCGCGGCGGCTTCCACGATTTTTCGCTCCGCCGCGTTTTTCGCCGCCGCATGTCGTTTGGCGAAAACCAGCCGCCGGTTTTCCAACTCGGCCCCCAGCGCCGCGTAGGTTTTCGGATCCGGCTGAAATGTCTTCCGCAGGCCGAATTCCACGCCACCCGTGACCGTCCTCCACATCCCGTAAATCGGATCATGAAAGCACCACACCGCACCGCCGGTGAGAACCAGGAGCACGATCAGCAGCCGCCAAAATTTCCGCATCCGCAGACCCTAACGATCTTTTCCCGCACGCACAAGCTCCGCCGGGTGGAACTGAAAGGAGTGGGCAACCGTGTGGCGGGCGCACGCGCCCTCGCGTGCGATTTCCGTTGCCCCCGCCGGAAACATTTCGTTGTCCCGCTAGCCGGCTGAGGGAAAACGCATGCAGCATGTCCCCTTTGCACGGCGCACGCCGGCTCCCGCCTAACCTGATTCCGATTACTCTCAGTTCGAAGCGGATCACAAACTCTTCAGGCAAACGACCTCAAACAAGCCAGCCCGGAGCAAGCAATAGCGTCGCCCTGGGAGGACGCCCTCACATGACCCGGAGCCCGGAAGCGGCGTCCCTCGTCTTCCAAATCAAAAATCCAAAATCAACAATCGTCATTCCATCCCTCTTCAGTCACCGGATTGCGATTGTTGAACTCCGATCGCTGATTGTTGATCGAATCCCCCGGCAGGGGCGGATCTGCCAGGCCGCCCCACTTCGCATTCTCCCGCCGGAGGCTTCTCTTCCATATCCAATCCCCCCGCGGCACTCTACGAAAAAACAAAAACCGGGGCGGCAGGCCATCACGCCCCACCTGGCCCGATTCAGCCGTCACCGCCTTCAAGGCCCGCTACTTCATCGGTCTCAACATCTTCGCCAGCCGCGCCCTCGCCGAGCAAAGTGCCGGAGATCTCATCAAGCACCCCACCGAGGACGCCCTTCCCGCAGTCACACCCGCCCGCCTTGCCACCGCCACCGCCGCTCTCGAGGCCTTCGTCGGCAGCGAAGCCCCGCAGTCGGACGCCCAAAGCGATGCCACCAAACTCCGAGCCCAACGGGATGCCTCCTTCGACGAGGTCCTCCGCCTCCGCCACGATATCCAGTTCGCCGCAGACGCCGCATGGCCATGGTGGAATGACACGAACCTCGCCGAACGCCGCGAGTTCATCATCCCCGCCGGCCGAGCCTTCACCGCCTGACGCCCCGCCGGAGGAAACCCATCAAAACCAACGGTCCCACTTGCCGGCCGTTGGTTTTTGCGTCTGGAGACTACAAGACCAAGGCAGGAAGGACTGCCTTGGAGTGTGACAATCCAAACCCTCCGCCCGTGATATCTGCTAGCGCATCTCACCCGGAAAAACCCCGCCCGCATCCACCTGATATACACACGCGAACCGGAAAAACCCTTGCCAAATCAAGGATTCATGGAGCATCCTTCAATCAGGATCACCTTGGATATCACTCCCTGACATCCCACGAATACCACTGTTAGGATTGAAAATGAAGATGACAGATCCATTCACTATCCATCAGTTGCTGATCTTCGCGTGTAGATCAGGCGACATTCCGTTGGTTCAGGAACGGATCACACTCGGTGGCGATGTGAACTACTACGACCCGGGGAATGGTTCGTCCTTGTTTGAGGCAGTTCGGAAAGACAATCCGGAATTGGTCGCATTCCTGCTCGACGCTGGCGCCGACTTGAAGATTCAGGACAACAAGGGCCGAGGCGTTGTTGAAGCCGCAATCTATCACAATAGCAGGAATGCTCTGCGCCTCTTGCTCGACAGGGGCGCTCACATTGTGAACAAAGGGAAACCCAATTACCACAAGATCCTGGAAAGCTTTCGGGCGACAGGTCGGTTCTCAGATAAGGAGATTACCTAACAGGTCGTGACGCACCAACCGGCCATAAGCTTTTCAATTTCATTCCATCATCACTTCAACCGCGCCGGTGGGCGCACCTCTAACGTTGGGCCAAGAATCAAGAACCATGAAAATCGCGCTATTGTTCCTCAGTATGGTGGTGACTTCCGCATCAGGGTCTGAACTCGGATTGACGTCCGTAAAGCAGCCAGTCTACCTCATCGGTTCCGATTCGGACGCAGTGATTCGAATCGTCGACGTGCCGTTTGCGACAAGGTGGTCGGATCCCGAATGGAGATTCACTGCCATTTGCCGGCCATTCATTCCGGCGACTGATGGCTCATGGAAAGAACCTCACGATATCAACCTTACCTCACTTTACGGGATCACAGTTGTTGGTACATCCAAGAAGGGTTCTTTGGATATTGAAGTCGTAGTTGATGCATCCAAGGCTG
>JBDSNC010000092.1:0-6830 GCA_039915545.1 Luteolibacter sp. | reverse complement strand
CGGGCCGGTGGACACGGCGCGCTGGCTGGGCGTGGAGCGGGAGACACTTTTCAAACTGAACTCGCCGATCGACACGACGCTGCTGCGGAGGTTCGCGCAGGTTTCGAAACTGGAGCCGGGCGAGCCGCTGTGGGAGATGATGCGCTGGATCGGCGAGGATTTGTTGAACTACATCCGGACGCTGCGGACCCGCTTGGATTACATTGGCGACGTGGGTGAGTTCTGGCGGATCGAGTCGCCGGGCGGAGCGTTCAATGTGCTTTACATGCCGCGCGAGGAGCCGCTGGCGGAGGATGCGTCGGCAGGGCTGGCGCGGTTCATCGACTCGCATCCGACGATGACGGACGTGGCGGGCATGGTTTACCCGGACCGTCGCGGCAAGGGCTACGGGCTCTCGCGGCACAACGACCACCCGCGGTTGGATTTCACCCGGATCGCCGAGTGCGACGACGTGCATTTCGCGCACGCGCGGGGTTTTGTCGCGAAAACCTCGGCGAGCGATCCGGACAGGCTGAAGGAGCTGCTGAGCCAGGCGTGGATCTGAGAGCCCTACGCGATCGGGGAAAAAACAAGCACTTGCGCGGTTCCGGTAACGGTGGGACACATTTGAAGTGCTTTTTCACCCCACCCGTCCTTTGCATTTATTTCCATGCGTGAAACCTTAACGGTCATTGGCTTGCTCGTCCTCGCCGTGGCACTGCGCTCGTCCCGGGTGAACCTGCTGCGGAAGCTGGGCGCGTTCACGCTGCTGGCGGCAAGTTTCTGTCTGTTTTATTTCATCACAGGCCGTTTGATCGGCGGGCTGATCGGCGTGGCGCTGTGGTTTTTCCTGCCGTGGGTGGAGCTGCTCACGCGGATCCGCCGGATGCGGCTGCCGCTCAACAACCGCCTGCGCCACCGGGAGATTCCAAACCCGTCGTTTTTCCCGAACGCCACGGAAGCGGCGGCGGCGATGGAGGAGGCCGGCTTCGAACACGTCTCGGACTGCGGTTGGGAATGGGCGGGAATGAAGCAGTTTTTCCGGCTGTTCTGGCATCCCGAAGAGCGCGCGATCGCCGCGGTCTGCCTTTGCGAACAGAGCAACGTCGCCTTCGCTTTCATCACCATCACCTCGCACGATGCGACTGGAAAAATCTGGCGGACGACGAATTTCCCCTTCGCGCCGACGCTCCAGTGCCCGCCGAACGTGCGCTGGAACCACGTGCCGTGTGAGCGCAGTTGTTTCCATCACATTCTCCGCGACCACCACGCGTATCTCAACCGCGTGAAGGTCTCAACGGACGACCTGCGCATGCCGGACCCCGAGGAAATCGAGGACGGAGTGGAAAACGAAATGCGCCATCAGGTGGAGCACAACCTGGCGGCGGGGCTCATCGAGCTCACCGGAGACGGCCATTTCCAATACTCGAAACGCGGCCTGTTTTTCCTGTGGGGCCAGTTCATCAAGGACATGATCCGCCTCTGCTAGGCCTGGAACGTCCCTGCCACGATCAGGCTGCCGATGATCAGGCCGATGCCGATGCGGTACCAGCCGAACGCCGCGAGGCCGTGGCTTTGCAGGTAGGAAACCAGCCACTTCACCGCGAGCGCTGCGAACACCGCGGCCGCGATGAAACCGACCGCCATCGGCAGCATGCCGTATTCGTGGATCATCAGTTTGGTCCCGCCGAAAAGATGGTTGTAGGCCGGATCCACGCCCGCGTCCTTCACCTTGTCCACCGCGTCCTTGGCCGTCGCGGCGGTGAGCGTGAGGACTCCCAACAAAAACGAATATTCGACCGCCGCACGCACCGACAGGCCGACTAACAAACCACCGCAGATGGTCATCAGGCTGCGGCTGGTGCCGGGGCACATCGCCACGCACTGGAGAAATCCGATGATGACCGCCATTTTCACCGTCAGCTCGGTGAGTTCCTTACCGCCGCCGGTCACCGGGTTTTTCTTCCGCCATGCGGAAACGACGAGAATCCCGACGCCACCGATGATCCAGGCGACGATGACCGGCCACATGCCGAAAAGATGCTGCTTGATCCAGTGGTTGAGGATCAAGCCGATGACCGCAGCAGGAAGAAATCCGGCGATGATGTTGATGGCGAGTTTCAGGCCTTCGGGATTTTTCCCGAGCACTCCCTGGATCATTTGGAGCACGCGTTTCCAATAAAGCCCGAGCACCGCGAGGATCGCACCGCCCTGGATACAGACGGCGAAGGCATCCGCTGCCGCCTTCGATTCCGGGCCGGCGGTGCCGATTCCCATCAACCTCTGCGCGACGATCAGGTGGCCGGTGGAGCTGACAGGCAGGTATTCCGTGATCCCTTCGATCACGCCCAGAATGAATGCTTGAAGAGGATGCATGATGAAATTTCGAGGAAGCTGGGCAAAGCCACCGCGAGGAGCAAGGCATTTGCGGTTGATTCTCCCGCGCCGCCGGAGAATGGTCTGCGCGTGATCCACCCTTCATGAAAGTCCACTACCTCAGAATGGTCAGGCGGGCGTTTCGTGCGCTCCGCCACAAGAAACTCCGCCACCGCCCGTGGTGGCAGAAGATTTCCAAGCCGCTCTTCCACCGCAGCTTGTGGGTTCCGTGCCGCGATACGGTGGCGTCGGGACTGGCGATCGGGCTTTTCTTTTCAATGGTTCCTTTCATTCCGCAGTCGATTTTCGCAGCGGTTCTCGCCATGCGGGTGAAGGGAAATGTTCCCTTCGCCATCGCCGCTTGTTTCATCAGCAATCCGATCACGAACGGTCCGTTCTGGCTGGCCCAGATCTGGCTGGGACAGTGGTTCATCAATTTCTTTTCACTCCCCATACCCCATTTCGTTGCGAAGGTTTCGCTCGACCTGCCGGGCGTCGGCGTTGCGTCTTTGAGCAACTTCATCGTTGGATTCATCACGTTGGGAACCCTCATGGCGCTTGCCGCCTATCCGCTGGTGCACCTGTTTTCCGCGGTCCTGCCGCATCATCTGCCGGTGCGGAAACGGGGACTCAGACGCGCTTTGGCGGCGGGGACCCGAACCGACGTGCCGTGACCGCAGCACCGCAGGGCGCGCCCAAACGCTCCGGTCGGTCCACCACGGGAAATCGGAAAGTCCTCACCTCGGCCATCGCCGAGTGCTTCACCAGCCAGGCAAGACCCACCGCGACCAGCGCCAGCAAGGTCAGCGCCCCCACTGCCAGCAGTCCGATGCGCATCGATCTGCCCGCCGGCACCGGGGCGTCACGGAGTTCGAAATAGCGGTTGCACTCCTCGACGAGTTTTCCTGAAAGCGCCTCGATGTAGGCTTCGGGCGCGAGTTTCGGGTCCACGGCATCGATCGCGCGGGTGATAAGAGCCGCCGTTTCGTGGGTCGGGATCACGGCTTCGGGCGCTTTGGGATCGGAAGAACCCGCAAGATCACGGCCGATCCCCACGCTGCGGCTGTCCGCCTCGAAGACCACCACCAGGCCGTTTCCGTCAGGCAGCCACGCCTGCCGCAGTTGCGCCGCGAGCTCGGGGGCGGATGTGCCGATGAGCACCGGCTCGACCATCAGACAGATCCGATAGCCGTGCTCCGTCTCCAGCTTGCGGAACTGGTCGGAAATGCGCTTGAAGGCCCCGCTGTCCTTATTGAAAAAACCGCTCTCGTCGCGGATGCCGAAGTCCGGCGGTTTCGGGGTGCCGTCCTTGGCCAGCCACTCCGGCAACGCCTGACCCGGTGCCGGAAAAACCCCGGACACCCAGCAAATCAAAACCGCCATCCAACATTGAAACCGACGCACCTTGCAGGAAACCTTTTACATTTCCGAATCAAATACAAGCGCGTTTCCCCCAACCGGATGCACCCGGACCTAACCAAGGAACCGCCTTTCCTGTTTTTTGCGAAATTCCGGCCGCATCTCCGCAGGCCTGAACTTGACCCCGCGCGAATCGCCTGACAGAAAGAAACGGAAACGATGCGCCAGCACGGCATCCGTTCCAAAAACCAACCATCGATCTCATGAAAATCATCACACGACTTGGCTTCCTCGCCACCGCCGGCGCCGCCCTCACCCTTTCCTCATGCGCTACCGGCGGCAAGTCCCCGTCCGGCTTCCTCTCGAACTACAAGCAGCTCGACGGCGGCTACGGCACCTCCAATGCCGTTTCCTCCTATCTGAAACCCGGCGTCGATTTCAAAAAATACAACAGCGTGCTGATTGATCCGGTCACCACCGTCATCGCCACACCCGGCGTCGATCCTGCCGTCAGCGCCCAGCTCGCCGCCTATCTCAGCAGCTCGCTGCGCACCCAGCTCGGCAAGGACATGAAGGTAGTCAGCGTCCCCGGCCCGACCACGCTGCGCGTCCGCACCGCCTTCACCGATGTCGCGGAAGGCCAGGCCTCCGGCAAGGCGGTCACCACCGTCCACGCCAGCCCGAAGGCCACGCTCAGCGGCAACCTCGGCTCGGACGCCGTCGCTTCCTTGGTTTCCAAAGTCGCGCTTGAAGGCGAAGTCCTCGATTCCGCCACCGGCGAACGCCTCTCCGCTCTCACCGACCAACGCCTCGGCGCGAAGCGTGCAGCCACCACGAAAACCTCGTGGGAAGCAGTGCACAGCGGCGTCAACCAGGCGGTCGTCCGCCTGCGCGAGCGCTTCGAAAGCGTGAAAAAGAACTGAGTTTTCCGAAACGAATTCCAGCCCCGTCAGTTCCGGCTGACGGGGCTTTTCTATTCGCTTGGTAATCATTTCGGAAACCAGTAGTTTCCCGCCGATGACCGACCGCGACGAGCTCGCCTTCTTCGATTTCCAGGCGACGGAGAAAAGCGCCTCACCCCGCACGCTGGCGAACTATCGGGACGCGCTGGCAGCCTATCAAAAATGGCGCGGCGAGCGGTTCACCGGCTGGCGCGCGGCCGAGGGTGATGATTTCCGCGACTACCTTTTCGCGCTGATGAAACTGGGCTTCAAGCGCGCCACCATCCGCCTGCGCTTCGCCGCGCTGCGGTCGTTTTACAAATTCCTCGTCCTCCGCCGCGGCCTCGCCCGCAGCCCGGTGGCGGAAGTGCTGCTGCCGAAACCCGAGCGCGGCCTGCCCGTCGTCCTCACCATCACGCAGATCGACGAACTGCTCGGCATGCCGCTGCGCCTCACCGTCGATCCGAAATCCCCGCCCTGGCTGCCCCTCCGCGATGCGGCCATCCTCGAACTCTTCTACTCCTGCGGCCTGCGGATTTCCGAACTGCTCTCGCTCGACGTCCGGCACCTCGATTTCATCGGCGAAACCGTGCGCGTCATCGGCAAGGGCTCGAAGGAACGCATGGTGCCCGTCGGCGGACCGGCGATCAACGCGATCCAGCGTTACCGCCAGGAAGCAGCCGTCACTTCAGGGCCGCTTTTCCTCAGCAAGCGCCGCACCCGCATCACCCAACAGGCGGTGGACCAGCTTCTGAAAAAGTATCTGAAACACAGCAGCATTCCGTTTTCGATCAGCCCGCACAAGCTGCGGCACAGCTTCGCCACCCATCTGTTGGACGCCGGTGCCGACCTGCGCAGCGTGCAGTCATTGTTAGGACACGCGTCGCTTTCCACCACCCAGATCTACACCCACGTCACCAAGGAACGCCTCAAGCAGGCCTACGACACCGCCCACCCCAGAGCGTGAAATTTCTCCATCCTTCTCTCGTGAAACTCTCCTGCGTGCTCAGCTTTTTCGGCCTCACCGCCTGCTCGACGCAGATTCCGCTACCCCCTGCCAACGGCGGAAAAGACCCGCGCCTCGTTCTTGCGGAACGCTTGCGCTCCAGTCCGAAGCTGGCGGTGCTGTTTGTCGGAAACAGTTATAGCTTCGGCGTGCCCAAGGCGTTTGAGAAAATCGCAAAGGAACATGGCAAGTCCGTCCGCACCGGCCATTCCACCAACAGCGGCTGGTCGCTCAAATTGCATTCCACCAACGCCGGCTCGCTGAAAAAAATCCGCGAAGGGCACTGGGACATCGTTGTCATCCAGGAACACAGCGAGATCCCCGCGCTGCCGCCCCGCAAGCGGAATGCCACGATGTTTCCACCCCTGCGCTCGCTGGTCACGGAGGTCCGGGAAAGCGGAGCCATCCCGGTTCTCTATCAAACCTGGGGCCGCCGCGACGGCGATAAGAACGTGCGTCACGACGATTTCCACGCCATGACCGGCCGCGTCCGCGAAGGCTATCAGGCGGCGGCGGAAAACTGCGGCGGCATGGTCGTCGTCCCCGCTGGCGATGCTTGGGAGCGCGAAATGGAAGCAGGCCGCGGCGGAGAACTCTTCATGCCGGACGGCAGTCACCCGACCCCGTTAGGAAACGCGGTAACGGCGGGCGTGTTCTATGAGACATTGTTCGGAAAATGACAAAGGAGGGCGCTAGGCCCTCCTTTGCAGATTGAATTTCCGATCAGGTTATTCGAGGACGTATGTCACGGTGGTGACAGTTGAAGAGAACCCGGAAACCGTGACCTTGAAGAAGGTCAAGGAAGCACCCTTAGGCTTATTGTCGCTTTTGTAAACTTGGGCGACATTCGCACGCGGATTTGATTTTGTAGGAAGAGTCGCATAGACATTGGCCGTGGTAGCGTCCTGCTTGAACGGGATCAACAGGCCATCAGGTCCGGTGAGTTGACCTTTGGTTCCAATTTTGAATTTGACGCTCGCGCCTTTTTTGTAGTCAGGAATTCCGGCTGGGACAGCCACTTTCTTGGGATTACCGCCGAGCGTAGCTTTGAATGACTGACGCTCGGTCACTTTGAAAGTGAAAGTCTTGCCAGGAGACCAGCCACCGTATTCCTTGGCATTGACTGTGAATGGAAGAAGTGCCGCGCAGCACACGATTGTTTTGATTAA
>JBDSNC010000065.1:0-25326 GCA_039915545.1 Luteolibacter sp. | reverse complement strand
GGGCTGCGCCGCACGGACGCAGCCGGATCAATCTCCGGAAAAACTTGGATGGCGGCCCCGGACGGATTCGCACCGTCAACCTGCCGATTCAAAGTCGGCTGCTCTGCTGATTGAGCTACGGGGCTGTGGGGTGATGTAGGCATTCCTGCCTGTTCTTAGGCGCGCGATGGATGAAGAACAGGCAGGAATGCCTATATCACGTCGGGAACTGTTGGGTTGACCAACGGGACTCGCACCCGTGCCGCCGCCTTCACAGGGCGGGATGCTACTCTTACAACATGATCAACATTGGATATAATGGCGGCTGTGTCCGGGATCGCACCGGACTCTTCTCGTCTTCAGCGGGACGCTAATCTATCTCAGCTACACAGCCATAAAAAGGGTTGCGGAGGCCGGATTCGAACCGGCGATACGCGGCGTATGAAACCGCTGCCTTGCCACTTGGCTACTCCGCTGTTGTTGGGAAAAATGGTGCGGCCAGCCGGACTTGCACCGGCATTCCCTGATTGGAAGTCAGGAATCCTGCTTTTGGACGATGACCGCGTTTTAAAAATGAAAACAAACACCGCTGCCAGTCCCGTGACGGACTCGCACCCGCAGGAAAATTTCTCGGCGGATCTTTCGGTGTTTCAGGCACACCTCCCGTGACACGAACTATATATAGATACAGTCATGCCTAAGCCTCTGGTTTGTATATCTTCCAGGGCGGGAAATCGGGACAATATGGGTCCTTCAGCCAGTCATGATTTCATGACTCGCTTGACAGTGGATTCGCGAGCGGCGACCGTCATTGCGGTTGAATACTCACAGTCCGTCTCTCTCGGGGACTTGCTGGAATTGTCGGCCGATTACGCCCCGTCGTCAGTTGCTGCTGACGGCGGGGTTTTTCACGCTCGGTTTTTGGTTATTTGGAAATCATGAGAATGGAATGGTTTGTTTTGAATGACGGCCACATCGCTTGCAGCCCTTGAAATCATTGGGAAAATCAGGAAAACAAAAACCCCGCCGGCTACGGAAGCGGGCGGGGTTCTCGAAGAAAATCGATGATCTGAATCAGATCGTGAACTACCTGCCTGCCTCCTTGGTAAGGAACTCGTTTGCCATGCCCGGCTTGGGGCTTTTGATCCCGGACCCGAGGCTGTATCGGATCTCGCCAATGCAAACAAACATGCCCAAACCCGTCGACCACTGGGTCGGCTGGGGGTTGTTGGTATGGTTTGTTGAGCGCATGGCGTGTTGAAGTTGCGAGATGAATAATGAGCGAATGAGGACGCGTCAATGATATAATTATAATTTCATGATTTGTTTCCATTCGACAGCACGAAGCGTGGACAATTTCTATCAATATGATCACCCGTGATGCTAACTGAATCGACAGCGGCGCGGAACATGCTACGCCGGAACCGCATGCGCGCGCCCCTGCTCCAACTCGTCTTGGTCGTATCCGCCGGAGCGGAGCCAGATCCCGGGCAACTGTTGGAGAAGTTCGCCGCGTCGCTGCCACTGGTTCATCGCAGCGACGGCTTCGACCCCAAGGCTGGACATCCGGAATGGGAACCACTCAGGTTCAAGCGCTCCCCGGCAGGCAACCGCGACTTGCTAGGAACCTTTCAAACCGGGGAACAGGCCACTCTCCGGCTGCGGGGACTGCCGGCGCACGAATTCCTGCTGGTCCGTCTGGATCTGGCAATCCTCTGCCACTGGGACGGCGTCTGGAAGGATTACGGCCCTGACACCTGGAGCGCCTCGCTGCACGGCGGACCAAAATTATTGGAAACCACCTTCTCCAATTTCGAACGTGCTCGCCAGAATTTCCCGGACGAAACCGGCCCGTCCACCCACCCGTGGCGCAGTGGATCGGCGTCGCATGGCGATCTCGGCTGGACACTCGACATGGGTGCCCGAGGCGGCGTCTGGAACGACCTCGACACGACCTATCAACTCTGGCTCGCCGTCCGTCACGACAAGCCGGAAGCGCTCGTCGAATTTTCGGGATCGTTCCACGACAATCCGGATCCGCCCGAACTCCGCGGCGAATGCTGGGCGGTCTCGGGCTGCGAATCGTGGGTGGTCCCAGCCGGCATGCGTCCTTCGGAAGAGACAATTCGACAGTCCGCCATTTCCGAATTTGACATGGCTGCCCCACCCCACCCGGCGGCGGTTGCGGTAATGGTGCTCGCCGGGACCGATGGATTTCCAGCGATCAAGAAAATACTAACAACATGCAATCTTTCCGCCCTGATCCTCCCCGCTCCCGGCGTGCTGGAAGGGCAGGCCCCGACCGCGCTGGACCAAACGATCCGCGACCTTGCGAGTGACGATTTCAAAAAGCGCGAGGAGGCGTCGCTGCAATTGAAAAAATTACTGCCCACCAACCTCGATGCCGTTCGGAAAACACGCGATTCGACGAATGATCCGGAAGTGCGCGAACGGCTGGAACTCGCCCTGCGGGAGCACCATCAGGCGCAATTGAAGCCCGCAGAGGAAGAGCAACCGGACAAGGCCGCAATCGCCGTCAGAAGGCTCCGCCACATCCTGCGCCTGACGAAGGCCCCACAGGCGGAGCAATGGCTGGAACATCTGCGGCTGTTGGCAAAATAGAGCGGCGTGTTCAAGGTTCTGGCGAGTCTGCGGAATGGGCGGACTCAGCCCGCAGGTCAGCGGCGTTGACGCGGCGCGTTTGGGCCGCGAAAGTGGCGGCGATGAGCGATGTGATCCTTGGAATTGATTTGGGAACGACGAATTCGGCCGTGGGGGTGGTGGATTCGGGGTTTCCGATATTGCTGGCGAACGAGGACGGCAGGCGGATCACGCCGAGCGCCATTTGGATCGGCAGTGATGGATCGGCGGAGGTCGGCGCGAAGGCGTTGCGCCGCCGGGCGCTGGAGCCTGAGCGGGTGGTGACCAGCATCAAGCGGCTGATGGGGCGGCGGATGAACGAGGTAGAGGAACATTTCCCGGTGCCGGTGGAGGCGGGGGACGACGGGTTTCCACGAGCGTTGGGAAAGACGCCGGAAGAGATCAGCGCGGAGATTCTGAAGGAAATGAAACGCATCGCGGAGTGGCGGATGGGCTGTGAAATCACCAAGGCGGTGATCACGGTGCCCGCCTATTTCCACGACGCCCAGCGCGCGGCGACGAAACGCGCGGGCGAGCTGGCAGGGCTGGAGGTGGTTAGAATCCTGAACGAACCGACGGCGGCGGCGCTCGCCTACGGACTGGACAAGCTGGGCGACCGCACGCGGGTGGCTGTCTATGATCTGGGCGGCGGAACCTTCGATCTATCAATTTTGGAAATGCAGGATGGCGTCTTCCAAGTTCTGGCGACTCACGGCGACACGCGGCTGGGCGGGGATGATCTGGACGCGCTTATCCTAACACGAATGACGGAGCGCGCCGGCATCGAGGAAATTTCAGGTACCTCGCGGGTCCGTCTGATGGAGGAAGCGGAGCGGGTGAAGCTGGCGCTTTCCACCGACGAGCAGGCGGTCTTCCGAGTGCCGTTCTACGATGGCACCCGCAGCATGGAGGAAACGATCACCCGCGAGGAACTGGAAAAGTGGGCCGCTCCGTGGATCGGGCGGACGCTGCGGCATTGCAAGCAGGCGATGGCGGACGCCGCGCTGAAACCGGAGGAGCTGAATGCGGTGGTGCTCGTCGGGGGCAGCACCCGGATGCCTGCGGTGCGGCATGCGGTGGCAGAGCTTTTTTCGCGTGAGCCGGACGTTTCCCAACACCCGGACGAGGCGATCGCCCTCGGTGCGACGATCCAAGGCGGTGTTCTGAGCGGCGCGCTGCGGCAGATGATCCTGCTCGATGTGACTCCGCTGAGCCTCGGAATCGAGACCTTTGGCGGGCTAATGAATGTGCTGATCCCGCGCAACACGACCATCCCGTGCAAGGCGGGCGAGATGTTTACCAACGCGGCCGACGGCCAGGCGGCGATGCGCGTGCGCGTGCTGCAGGGCGAGCGCGAAATGGCGAAGGACAACTGGGAGCTTGGAAAATTCGACGTGGCGTTTTCCCCCTCGCCGAAGGGGCAGGCGCGGGTTGGCGTGCAGTTCAAGATCGACGAAAACGGCATCCTAGAGGCCTTGGCGCGGGATGTTTCCACCGGAATCGACACCGTGGTCCGGATCGAAAGCGCTGCGGTGGACGTGGACGACGCAGCCGTGGAGGCGATGGTCAGCGAGTCGGTGGAGCACGCGTTCGAGGACATGGCGGAGCGCGTTTTCACTGAGGCGAAAATGAAGGCGGAGGAACTCCTTCCCGCAGTGGAAGCTGTTCTGGCACAAGGACTTGCTGAAGACGGAGAACAGGGAGAAATCGAATCCGCCGCCGCTGCGGTGCGGGCCGCGCTTGCGAGTGGGGCCGCAAATCCCCTGAAAACGGCGGTGCAACGGCTGGATGCCGCCACGGAGGCCCTCGCCGCCCGCCTTGTAGAGCAGGCGATGGACGCAGCGCTCGACCGACGGCTGGGCGGAGAATAGAACCAAACCCGCTTGCAAGGGGCCTGTTCCGCCGCCAGTATCCGACTTTCAACTTCGCCGAATGAATCCGCTTTTGATCGATCCCAACAACCCCGCACCGGATGTTTCTCCGGATGACGGCTGGGACGATGCCGAAGGTTTTGGCGCAAACGCCAGCACGGCGGGGACGATTCTACCTCCACGCAGGGTTCCCACCGAACGCGCGGACTCCACACCTGCCGACCACTCCAGCCCAGGCCTGCGGATCGAATCGAACGTCGCCCGCAGGGAAGCCGGTGACCATTCACCGGGTCTGGAAGTGCAGGAAATCAGCGGCAGCGTGATCCGTCTGGAGCAGACAGCCCCAGGGCCGCCAAAAGTGGCAAGGCAGGTGGTTTTTCAGGAACGTCCGCCCGAGGAAAAGAAGACGCTGGGCGAGGGACGCGACTGGGGCACAGCCCAGAAATTTTCCATGCGATGGGCCACGCTCATCGGAACCGGGGTGACCTCCGTCGTCATTCTTGCGCTGATGATGCTGCCTTCCATCAACAAGACGAACGCCGCACGCACGACGCTGCCAGACCACGACATGAAGGTGATCGAGGAGGAAAGCGTCGATGGCATGGATGCGGTCAACGCGCTCATTGCAAAACAACCGGAAGCCGAACAGATGTTCCGCTCCTATCTGAGTGCCAGAGTCGCCGGTGAGGCGCTGCCGCTGTTGCTCGACGCGGATTCGGTTAGTGAGATCTTCCGCAGGAACTGGCGGCAGTCGGGCATCGGAAAAGACTGGGCTCCGTCGCAGGACACCGAGTGGCAGGTCATGAAATCCGGAACCCGCCCCTACGCGCTGCTGGAGGGAACACTGCCGGACTTTTCGAAGTTCTCCGCCTGTTTCGTAACCAAGCACGACAAGCTACTGCTCGACTGGAAGGCAACCACGGGATACGGCACGGCGACCTTCGACGAGCTCTCAAAAAAACAAGGAGACCCTGGCGAGATCCGCGGCCACCTCTCACAGACGAATTTCTACACCACCACCTGGCCCGAGGTTGATTACCAGTCCTATCAGCTTCTGGCGCCGGTCGGCGAGACGTCCGTCTGGTGCTACGCCCGCCGGACGGAAAAGGCGGGAGGCGAGTGCGCCGATCTCCTGAGGACCGGCGAAATTCTTGACGAAACCCAAGGCAGCAGGAAAATCACCGTGCGGCTCGCTCCGGGACCCGCCGGTGCGCTGCCCAACCAGTGGCAGATCACGGAAGTTCTGCATACCGACTGGCTAACACCTTGAAAAACCCGTGAGCGGAAACAACAACTCCTGGTTCCACTGCGGACGCTGTGGCTCTCTTTTCCAATCCTCCATCGGAGACCTCGAAGGCCGGCTCTGCACCGAATGCGGGCGCGGTCCGTCCATCGGTTTCGAAGCCCAACCGGCCGAAACGGGCATCCCGCAACCTGCCGCGATGGAGGAATCGGGGCATTCCGGCGAGCGGGAGCGGCACTCGCTGCGGAAGCGCAAAAAAAGCCATCTCATGCTGAAACTCGTGATCGGCTGGACCATCCTGCTCGGCTCGATTATCTTCGGCGCACGCTGGATGTTCCACGATCCGTCGGAAGTCAGAAAACCCGCGGCAATGGAATCTCCGGCGAAAGTGGCAGGACGGGACGAGCGGGAAGTCACATTCATCAACGAAGCCGGCCCGGTCTGCAACCAGGTGTTCTCCGGATTTCTAACTGCTGGCACCCCGGAAGCACGCAACCAGTTCGTGCTGTCCCCCATCGAAACGGCGTCGCGCATGGCACGCTTCTATGCACTGAATCCGATGGCCAACATCGACCCCTCCTCGCTGCAGCTCGTCAAGGCAGCCCAGCTCGACCTGCCCGGAGGCAAGGCGCTGGAAACCCTGTGGAACTCGACTGAAGACCGCCAGTTCGACGCGGTTTTCATCAAGGATGGCGGCGAATGGCGGCTGGACTGGGATCACTTCGTCCGCTTCAGCGATTATCCCTGGCCGTTGTTTCTCGCAGGCAGCGGTGCGTCTGAGGGAGAGTTCCGACTGCTCGCCCGCGAGCGTCTCGCCGAGGAACGGAAAAATGCCGACACCATCAGCATCGTTCTCTACGCGCCCCGTTTCGGCAGCATGAACGACACCGGCATTCAGTCACCCGAGTTCCTCATCAAGCGCGACAGCGAGGACGGGCGCCTGCTCGATGCCGCCTTCAAGCTCCAACGGAATGGTGAGCGCGTCTTCGGCGTCAAAATCACCAGCGCCAATCCCGAAGGACTCGTCCGTGTCCGCGTCCGGATCAAGCGCGTCGAGGAGAACATGGAACGCCACTTCGAGCTGGAAAAAGTCGTCGCCTGCCATTGGTACTCCATCGACGATCCCGGCATAAAACCCGCGATTCAGGGCGACAAGAAGTGATTCGTTAGGACCCGCTCATGCGGTCTTCCCCATCGCCGCACGCATTACCGGCAGCGGATCGGAACCCGGGAACCAGTGTTGGAAGGCCAGTGCTCCCTGATGTACCAGCATCGAAAGACCGTTCGACGTGCGACATCCGGCTTCCATCGCAGCCGCGAGCAGAGAGGTCACCGGCGGCTGATAGATCGTATCGTAAACAAGGTGCTCCTTTTTCAAACAATCTGCCGGGAGGATGGAAGGATCGCCGGGTTTCAGTCCCACTGAGGACGTGTTCACGATCAGATCGCAGCTCAGGCAGTGTTCCCGCAGCGCCGGATCATCGAAGGAAAGCGCGGTAATTTCAGTCTCCGCACCGTGGGTCCGCAAGCGATCAACCAACGGGCCGAGCTTATCAAGGCTGCGGTTCACCACCACCAGTTTCCCTACACCCAGCATTGCGCACTGGGTCGAGATCGCTTGTCCGGCACCGCCTCCGGCACCCACCACCGCGACTTTCAACGACGCCAGCGGAATGCCGAAATCATCGGCGATGGCGTTCATGAATCCGGGTCCATCCGTGTTGAATCCGCGGTTTCCGTCCTCGCCGAAACAAATCGTGTTCACCGCACCGAGCGCGCGGGCCTGATCTGATACGTTGCAATGTTCCATCGCCTCCAGCTTGTGCGGTACGGTCACGTTGCAGCCGATGAATCCGAGCGCTCGCATGCGTTCGAACGCCTCGCCCACCCTGCCCGGTGCGATTTCCAGGCGGATGTAACGTGCGCCGATCCCCGCGGCATCCAACGCTGACTGGTGCATCCGCGGCGAGGCCGAGTGCGCGATCGGCTGGCCGATCACCGCAAGTCTGGCAGGCTTGTCGTGACCTGCGTCCAGCCGCTCCCGGGAAACCAGATCATCGATGGTGTAAACGAGGTTCATCCCAGTTGCTGTGAGAATTTACGAACCCGTTCCACACAGCGATCCTTGCCCAGCAGATTCAGGATATCTCCCAGATCCGGACCATGGCTGCGGCCCGAAAGCGCGACACGCAGCGGGAACATCAGCTGCCCCGGCTTCGCACCGGCAGCCGTCGCCGTTTCGCTGAGAGCCGCCTTCGCCGCGTCAGCCGACCAGTCGGAAACCGCCTCGAATGCAGCGGCCAGACCGCTCAGAAGTCCTCCGGCAGCGGCATTTCCGCGCACTTTCGTAACAGCTTCGTCGTCGTAGGAGAAATCATCCTTCAGCAGGAAATCGACCGCAGCCGGGACATCGCCGAACAAGCGCACCTTCTCCTTCACCGCTGCGATCACCGCCTGATAGTTTTCGGTGACAGGTAGTCCCGCCGCTTCGACAAACGGCTTCGCAGCCGCAGCGAATGTTTCGAGATCCACCGACTGCAGATGCTGCTGGTTCACCCACTTGCACTTTTCCAGATCAAATCGCGCGGGTGAGCGGTTGACGTTTTCAAGCGAGAACAGCTCCGAAAGTTCCTCGAGCGTGAAGATTTCCTGCTCGGTCTTCGGATTCCATCCCAGCAGCGCGATGAAGTTCACCACCGCACTTGATAGAAATCCCTGACGCGGATAATCCCCCACTGCCGCGCCCTCGTCGCGCTTCGACATCTTCGAACCGTCCGGATTCAGGATCAGCGGGATATGCGCGTATTTCGGAGGGACGCCACCAAAGGCCTCGATGAGCTGAAGGTGCTTCGGCGTGTTCATCAGATGGTCCTCGCCGCGGATGACGTGGGTGATCTCCATTTCCAAGTCGTCCACCACGTTGACGAAGTGGAAAACATAGGAACCATCCGAGCGCTTCACCACCATGTCCGGAGTATTCGACTCGTCGCGGTAGTCGATCGTCACCTCGCCGCAGACCAGATCGTTCATCGTCACCGGCTTTCTATCAAAACGGAACCGCCATGCGCCGCCATCCTCATAGACGCGTCCGGCGTCGACGAGTTTCTGGAACCATGCGTCATAAACCGCCTTCCGCTCGCTCTGATAGTAAGGGCCGTAATTTCCGCCTTTTTCCGGACCTTCGTCCCAGTCGAGGCCGAGCCAGTTCATCCCGTCGAAAATCGCCTGGCGCGCCTCCTCCGTGTTCCGCGCCTCGTCCGTATCCTCCACCCGCAGCACGAAAACACCGCCGTGCTTGCGCGCGAAAAGCCAGTTGAACAAAGCGGTGCGTGCCCCGCCGACGTGCAGGTAGCCGGTGGGTGAAGGTGCGAATCGGGTGCGAACGGTCATGGGCGAGGTGTAGGCCCCGGAATCGCCCGCGTCCAGAGTCCATCACCGGAATTTCACTGAAAACCCAAAAGGGTAACTTCCCCTGATCCCGCCCCGCTGCTTGAATCGCCGGTGCCCATTGTTTTTCCCACTGATCATGAAACTCATCGCCCTGCTTCTTGCCTTAGCCACTCCGCTTTTCGCGAAAACCCTGCCGCTCGCCGGCGAATGGCGGTTCGAAATGGACCGCGAGGATGCCGGTCTCACCGGGAAATGGTTCCAGCTCGATCTCACCGGGAAAATCAAACTCCCCGGCATCCTCCAGGCGCAGGGTTATGGCGATCCGATCGGCGCCAGCACGCCATGGGTCCTCTCGCTCTACGACCGCAACTGGTCCCTGCGCGACGATTACAAAAACTTCGCCACCGGCGACGACGTCAAGGTTCCCTTCCTCTGCCAGCCAACCCGACACTACCTCGGAGCTGCATGGTATCAGCGCGACATCGAAATTCCCGCCAACGCCGCAGGCCAGCGCGGGCAGCTCTATCTGGAACGCACCCGTTGGAAATCGGAAGCATGGCTCGATGATCTGAAAATCGGCACGCAGGACAGCCTCGTCGCGCCACATGAGTTCGAGCTCGGCCTGTTGAAACCCGGCCGCCACCGCCTCACCGTCCGGATCGACAACCGCATGCTTCTCCCCTACCGGCCGGATTCGCACGCCGTTTCCGACTCTCAGGGCAGCACTTGGAACGGCATTGTTGGAAAAATCGAAATGCGCACCACGAGCCCGGTGTGGATCGACGAAATCCGCGTCGATGGAGATCCTTTCAAACATGAAGCGAGACTCGATGTCCGCATCGGCAACATCACCGGCAGGGCAGGCAAGGGAGCGATCACTGTCGGCAACGTGAAAAGCGAAGTCGCATGGGATGAAAAAGGCGGACGCGCGGCAATCACCGTTCCCATGCCCGATGCCGTCACTTGGGACGAATTTTCACCCAAGGTCCAACAGCTCACCCTCAGCCTGACTGGAGACGGCGCGGAAGACACGCAAACCGTCAGTTTCGGCCTCCACAAGTTCGCCACCCGGGGCGCGGAATTCACCATCAACGGCCGCCTCACCCACCTCCGTGGCAACCACGACGGTGGCGGCTTCCCACTCACCGGCTACCCGCCGATGGACGAGGGAACGTGGCGGAAAATCCTGACGACCTACCGGAACTGGGGCATCAACCACGTCCGCTTCCACTCGTGGTGCCCGCCGGAAGCGGCCTTCAATGCCGCCGACGAACTCGGCATCTATTTCCAAGTGGAGCCCGGCATGTGGAATCCCTTTTCCAAAGGCTCGGACACCACAAAAATGCTCTATGTCGAAACCGAACGCATGATCCGCGCCTACGGCAACCATCCGAGTTTCGTCATGTTCTCTCCCAGCAACGAACCGAAAGGCCGCTGGCAGGAGGTTCTATCCGAGTGGGTGAAACACTGGCGCAGCGAAGATCCGCGCCGCCTCTGGACCACCGGCACCGGCTGGGCCATTCTCGAAAAACCCGGCCCGACGGATCTGTTGGACTACCACGCCACCCACCGCTTCGGCACCAGCATGATGCGGGGAAACACCGCATGGTTCGGCAGGGATTACTCGGCTTCCACACAAGGCATCGACAAACCCGTCGTCTCCCACGAACTCGGCCAGTGGTGCGCCTATCCGGACTTCGACGTGATCAACAAATTCACCGGATTTCTCAAAGGCGGCAACTACGAGATCTTCCGCGCCTCCGCCAAAGCAAACGGCGTTCTTGATAGAGACAAGGCGTTCGTCATGGCATCCGGAAAACTCCAGCTCGCCTGCTACAAGGAGGAGATCGAAGCAAACCTCCGCACGCCCGGCCTCGGCGGATTCCAGCTCCTCGACCTTCACGACTACATGGGCCAGGGCACCGCGCTTGTCGGCTTGTTGGATCCATTCTTCGAAGAAAAAGGCTACGCCACCGCCGCGGATTTCAGAAAATTCTGTTCTCCCACCGTCCCGCTCGCGCGGCTGAAGGCCCGCGTCTTCACCAGCACCGACCAGTTTGAAATCCCCGTGGAGATCAGCCACTATGGACCTACGCCCATCAAAACCGTAGCGGTTTGGAAAATTACGGATGCGGCAGGCAAAGTGATCACTGAAGGAAAATTCGAGGAACGCGAAATCCCGCTCGGCAAGGGCACCCCTCTCGGCACTGTCACCGCTGATCTATCAAAGTTTCCCACTCCCTGCGCCTGCCGCCTCGAGGTTTCCGGCAGCGGCTTCGCCAACGACTGGAACTTCTGGGTCTATCCGGCCGAAACCGCGAGCGGCGCTCCAGCCACTGTTGAGATCCACACCACCTGGCCCGATGCGGAAAGGGCCCTATCCGCCGGCAAACGCGTGTTGTTTCTCCCCCGCACGACGGACCTCGCGTGGGACTGCCCGCCGCTCGACCGCATCCCGCTCTTCTGGAACCGCCTGATGAGTCCCGGCTGGTCGCGCATGCTCGGCATGACGGTGGAGGCGAAACATCCGTCACTCGCAGGATTCCCAACAGAAAACTTCGGCGACTGGCAGTGGATCGACCTCGTCGGTCGCTCCCGCGCGATGAATCTGAGCGGCCTGCCGGCGAACCTCCAGCCCATCGTCCAGCCGGTGGACGACTGGAACCGGAATTGGAAACTCGGCATGCTCTTTGAAGCAAAGGTCGGCACCGGCAGGCTGATGGTCTGCTCGATCGACATCGAAAGGGATCTGTCGAAACGCGCCACCGCCCGCCAGTTCCGCCGCTCGCTGCTTGACTACATGGCGTCCGATGGGTTTGAACCCGCCGTCACTGTTAGTTCCAAGGAGGCGGCGAGCTTCCTGTTCGACACCGCCATCATGAAAAAGCTCGGAGCCGAAGGCCCGGCACCATTGCTCGACGGCGATCCGAACACCTACTGGCAAAGCCCCCCGGGCCACCCACAAACCATCGCCATAGAATTCAACAATTCCGTCCCGATGCGCGGACTCGTCCTGATGCCACGCCAGAACCACCGCGATCACGAAGGTGATATCCGCGAATACCGGGTGGAACTCAGCGACGATGGAAATACCTGGAATGAAGTGAAATCCGGGGCCCTCGGCTCGTCGTTCTCCCCCGTTCGCATCGATTTTGCGGAGGAAGAAAATGCCCGTCACATCCGCTTCACGTCGCTCTCAGGATTCGGAGACGACCCCACTTCCGCCCTTGCCGACCTCGCCGTCATTTATACCGGCCCGACCATCGCGGGCTCCGGAAATGTCGAATACAAGCGGGCCCGCAGCGCGTCCGAAGACGTCGATGAAGGCGTGGAAACGCCCAAGCCGTGAGAAATTTCTAATCGTTCAAGACCGTATCCACCGTTACCTCATCTTTCTCCAGCGGACCGAACGGAACTACTTTCGATTTCCCGCCGGTCGTGAACCGCAGCGTGCCCTTTGGACTCCATCTGGGACGGGTGTGAAATTGTCATTTCCAGTCGTTTTCGATCTGTTCGAGGCTTTTCCCTTTGGTCTCCGGAAGCTTGATCCAGATGAAAACCGCGCCCGCCGCGCAGATGCCCGCATAAAGCCAGAACGTGCCCGAAGCGCCGAGACGTTCGTTGAGGATCGGAAACGTGTAGGTCAGGATGAAACAGGCGGCCCACAGCGCCATCACGGCGATCGACATGGCCTGCCCGCGAACACGGTTAGGGAAAATTTCCGAAATCACCACCCATGTCACCGGAGCGAGCGACATCGCATAACAGGCGATCGCCGCCAGCACGAGAAGCAACACCGGCAGTCCGGTGACATGGCTGTAGTAACACCAGCCGAGCGCCGCATAAACGAGTGTCAGTCCGACGGCCCCGCCGATCATCAGTGGCCGGCGGCCCATTCGGTCCACGGTTCCCAGAGCCACGAAGGTAAACACAAGATTCACCGAACCCGTCCAGGCGATGTTCTGAAGCACGCTCGACAGACTGTAACCTGCCGAACGGAAGATCTCCTCGGCGTAGTTGAAAATCACGTTGATCCCGCACCATTGTTGGAAAACCGCGAGGACAATGCCGAGAACGAGTGCCGGTCGCAGCGACGGGCCGAACAGCTCGCGGATCGAGACTTTTTCCAAATCCTTCTCCGCCTCGGCCGAGCGGCGGATCTCACTCATTGCCTCGTCCGCGTAGGAGCTGCCGCCGATTTTTTCCAACACGCGTCTGGCTTCCGGAGCCCTTCCCTTGCGTGCGAGCCAGCGCGGGCTTTCCGGAACGAAACAGGTCGCTAACACAAACAACGCTGAAGGCACTGCGGTGATGCCGAACATCCAGCGCCACGCGGTCTGGCCATACCAATTCCCCCGGATCATCTCCGCAGTCGCGCCTTCCGGCAGATCCTTCACGACGAGCCAGTTGATCAACTGCGCGAGCAGGACACCGACGACGATCGTGAGCTGGTTCACCGAAACGAGACGGCCGCGCATGGATGCCGGCGCGACTTCCGCGATGTACATGGGTGATAGATTCGATGCCAGTCCGATAGCCAGCCCGCCGATCATGCGCCAGGCGATGAAGAGCGTGAAATTGTCGGCGAGCGCGTTGCCCAGCGACGTAACAACAAAAATCAGCGCGGACAACGTAAGCAGGTATTTCCGCCCGAAACGTTCGCCCAACACACCTGTGAGCATCGCACCGAAAAGACACCCGATGAGCGCGCAACTGTTCGCCCAACCGGAAACCGCGGGATCCGTGATGTGGAAATGCGGTTCAAAAAACGGCTTCGCGCCGCCGATCACCACCCAGTCGTAGCCGAAAAGCAGCCCGCCCATGGCGGCGCAGATCGAGATGAGCCAGATGTAGCCGGAGTTGAAGTTCTCATTCGAAGGCGCGGAAGAATCGTGTGAAACGGAAGTGATCATGGGGGTTTTCAGATGACGTGGACCAAGTCGGACGCCAGGGCGTGGTTCGGGTTTTCGGAGAGGATGTCAGCGAGGAGCAGGCGGGCCTTTTTCCGCTGGCCAAGACCGAGTCTGGCCTGCGCCATGAGGAAACGTGCGGCGATGTCCTGGGTTTTCTGCAAGTCATCATCGAAGAGCAGCATCGTGGGCAGCGAGGTGGCGAAGTAGTCGATCTTCGCTTCGGACTCCGCAAGCTTGCGGGCGTATGCGAGCAGATCGGTCAGCAGCTTTTTTGCCGCGGCGTTTTTGCCAAGCCGTTCGAGCGCCATGGCCGAATAATATGACATTTCCGAAAACGCACGGACACTCATCGCTTGGAAATCCCCTCTCGCGTTGGCAGCGAGGGACCAATGGTCGCGGGCCTCCTTCCTGCGGCCGGCGGCGGCGAGCGCGTCGCCGAGCCAGACATGGATGTCACTCTGGTTCGCCAGCAGATGCTTTGCCTCGCCCAGGTTGCGGGGTGAGGTGAGCGCGCTTTGGAAGTGTTCCACGGCCAGACCTGCGTCACCGGCGGTGAGCGCGGCACGGCCAAGAAGAAGGTGCGCGCGGACAAACTGACCGAGCGGCCCGCCCTCGCCTCCCTCCCACGGCTGGAAGTTTCTGACTGATAGAATTTCGAGTGCCTTGACCGGCCCTCCGGTCTGATTGTGGAGCGTGCAGAGTTCGAGCGCGAGATCGTCCCGGCGGCACAGAAGTTCGCTGGTTTTTTCCAATGACTTCAACCGCTTCCCCGGCGGCGTTCCCAGACGCTTGGCAAGCTGGTCCCTCTCGAAGACCAGCCGTGCGTCCAGCGGTGCGGCGGCAACCGAATTCTGATAGGCGGCACGGGCTTTGGCGGGTTTTCCGAGCACGTTGAAACAGGCGATGCCCAGACAGCGCCACACGATCGCGTCGCCAGGATTTTCCGCGACGGCGGCTTCCCAATGCTTGACCGCCTCACGATGGCGACGACGGTCGTAAAGCCAGTGGCCGAGAGCGGCGTGGGCGTTTGAGTCGCGCGGATTCGAACGGATGGCGGCTTCCAGGATCATCTGCTCCGCAAGTCTGGCGGGGAAACAATACTCGGCTTTCGCTTTCGCGCCATCGGCGAAAGACCGCGCTCCGGAGTTTCCGGATTGCTCAAGAATCCAACCACGGTAGTAGTGGACCAGCGGCGAGGTTCCGTCGGGCAGGCCGCTAACAGCATCATCCAGGACCTTCAGCGCCTCATCGAAAAATCCCGCGCGGCTGAAATCAAGCGCCAGATCGAGGCAGACCTCGCTGTTGACCGGGACACTTTCCTTTTTCAGCCAGAGCGCCCAGTAATCGAGCGGATCGATGGCGAGCGTTTCTGACAGATCCGCTGTGGCATCGTGCCCCGTCCGCATGCGGACCATGGCGAGAAGATTGCGGGCCCGGAGATTGTCCGCGCCGAATTTCAGCGAACGGGAAAGGTGGTCACAGGCGGCGGTGAAGTCGCCGCGGCAGCAGTCGATTTCCCCCAGACAGTGGTAGGCGGCACCGGCCCACGCCTGATTCCAGGTGGCTTTGTAGAACGCGTCGTAGGCCTCGTCATCACTACCGAGAAAACGCAGGCAGCGGCCAAGTTGATAGAGTGCCTCGCCGTCGTAAGGATTCGAATTCCTGAGAGTGAGCCGACGGTGGGATTTTCTCAAATGATCAGCCGCCTTTACAAATTCACCGCGACGCAGGAACCAACGGCCCATCGCGAGATGGCAGCGTGAGTCGCCGGGATCGCGGCGCAGCGCCTCCAACCAATACAGAGTGGGGCAGCGGGTGGCGTGGCGGTACTGCTCCAGGTGAAGTCCGGTGACGTAAAGTTCGTCATTGCCCGCCACCTCCCCGGGCAGCGGCGGTTCGGTCGCCGCCAACGCGGCGATCTCATCATCAGCGGCTGGCGCGGGCTTCCCCGTGGAGTAATGCAGTAGCTCTGTTCCCGTGCCATCCTCGACGACAATCACAAATCCGCTGCCAGCGGCCTTGACGGTTTTCACGAACGGTTCTGATGGAGAAACATCGGCAGTGAGAACATGCAGCTCCTTCCGCTTCTTGAAAACCCTCACCACCGCGCCTTTGATCACACGGGTGGCGTGAAGCCCGACCGTCATCGTGGATTTCTCCAATCTGATGGAAAGCGCCACTTCCTCGTTCGCCATACAGGCCGGGCCGATGTCGCGTATGGGATACCAGAACTGGCTCCAGCTCTTGGTTTCACCGGGATGCAGATAGGAAAAGTCCGGCTGGTTGTCGGTGTAAACTCCGGCCATCAGTTCGATGTAGGGGCGATATTCGCCATTTTCATCCGCGTCGGTCAGATTGCGGTCCCATGCGTAGCCGAACTCTTGGTTGCCCCAGGTCCACTGCTTTTTTCCGGGCGAGATGTGGTGGTTCGCGATATGGACGATGCCCGCCCTTTCGCGAAAGTCATAGCCGCCGAAAAAATCCTCCTTGCTGCCCATGCACATGTAGGACGTCGGCACAGGAATGTTCGAATACCAGGAAAGATCGTTCGCCGCATAGCTGCCGGGTGGCTGATAGTTCGAAGGAATTTCCGTTTCCGGCACACCTTCTACAGCCCGCGACGCATAGTCCACGCCGTAATATTGATCCGAACACAGCGGAAACGTGCTCATCGCCCGCTTCGCATGATCGGCGACACAGCAGGCGTCCTGCGGGAAAAACGACTGGTATTGCTCATGCACACGGGTGGCGACATTCGCCCACCAGAGGAAGGTCTGCACATCATCCGTGCGGTTGTAGGCGCGGGCCTTCAACTCCAATACGGATCTTCCCGGATGCAGGCAAACTCCGTGCATCCCTTTCATGCGTGCCATCGGGTCGTGTTCCCCCAGCCAAACTGTAACAGATCCATCGGCGTGATGCTCGATCGAAACATCCGCCGGCATGAAGGTGGACGGACGGTGGTGCTGCGGCCAGTTGAACTCGATCCCGCCGCTCACCCACGGCCCGGCGAGACCGACGAGTGCGGGCTTGATCACCGGCTGATGGTAGATCACGTCGTAGCCGTTCGTCTTGTCGATCATCCGGTGGATGCGCCCGCCAAGCTCGGGGAGGATCATGACCTCGAGAAATTCATTCTCGATGAAAACGGCGGCCCAGTCGTGCGCCACCGGCTCCTCTGCGATGCGGTCGTAAAACGGCAGCGGATAGACCTTGCCGGACGAGCCCTGATAGACCCGCTTTTCGAGAAACATCGGATTCCGGTCCGGCGCGGCGGGCAGATAGGTGGGAAAGGAGACGGCTTCCCTGCGGACTGATACGGTGCTCATGATGGGTTGGAGTTTCCAAACTACACGGTCCGGTGCCGGCGTGGAGCATTTCCCGATGGACGAAGCCGCGAAAAAGCTGGACGATCCTCCAGTCATGGCAGGCCGTCACCGACGCGAGGGGTTTCCCGGACAGCACCACGTGGTGCTGCCCGCGCCGGTTGTCGCGTCACAGCGCGACCACCCCCTGTTGCGCGGCCTCTTTGTCACCGACGCAGGGCAATATCCGCACGCGCAAGGCCACTTGGTCACAAGAGCTTCGGGAACCGGCGGCTTCATCATGATCGTCTGCTCCGCCGGCTTGGGCTGGGTGAGGACAAGGGGAGAACACCATGAAGTGGGGACAGGCGATGTCGTATTGCTCCGCCCGCGGGTACCGCATTCCTATGGGGCGGCATCCGCTGATCCATGGACGATCGAATGGGCGCACTTCTCGGGCAGCGAGGCGGATGACTGGCTGAACTCCATCGCAGGAAACGGCTGCCACCTGAAGCTGCACCCCACCGCATCCGTCAGTATCCGGCTTTCCAGGGTGCACGAACACCTCGAAGCCGGATACGACGAAACACAGCTTCTGCTCGCCTCCGCCGCACTCCGCCGCAGCCTCGCGGAACTCGTCCGCCTCC
The DNA here is from genome assembly GCA_039915545.1 of Luteolibacter sp. GTDB lineage: Bacteria > Verrucomicrobiota > Verrucomicrobiia > Verrucomicrobiales > Akkermansiaceae > Luteolibacter. The sequence continues at coordinate 7,338 of JBDSNC010000065.1, read as the reverse complement.
GCCGCACCCCTAACCACGCACCGACATCGGTGGAAGCGGTCGAAGCCACGGCCGAATGGATGCGCGGCCATCTGTCGTCCCCGGTGACTCTAGCAGATCTTGCGAAAAAATCGGGCATGTCGCCCTCGCAATACTCCGCGATCTTCCGGCAGCGTTTCGGTTTCCCTCCCATCGACTGGTTCACCCGCCAACGGGTGCGGCAGGCGTGCCGGCTGCTTGACCTCACGCGGGAAAAGGTGGAGGTCGTGGGACTTGAGGTCGGTTTCCGCGATCCGTACTATTTCTCCCGTAGTTTCCGCAAAGTGATGGGATGCAGCCCGCGGGCCTACCGTGCGATCGCGAAGGGCTGACGCGAAACCTCACTTCAGGTCGATGTCAGGGCCTATCAGAAGGACCCGGCATCTACCGAAGGCTTCGATCCGCGAAGCAAGGCGATTCACCCCCGCCTTCGCCTGTGGGGGCAGCGCATCGAGCACACCGCTTGATTTGATCATCGCTTGGAGCCTGGCCGACGCGGATGGTCCGGCGGATGCGTGGATGATTTCATCGTCGTCCTTCTTGGAAGCTGGAGCAAAAAGCCCCTCCAGCGCGCTCTTCGGCTCGGGCAACAGTTTCACCTCGGGCTTCTCCAGTTTCGCCTCGCCCGCAGCGAAGGCGATCGCTTCGTGGAGTCCGCCGATCTCATCGACCAGGCCGATTTCCAGCGCGTCCTTGCCGCTGTAGACGCGACCGCCGGCGAGCGATTCCAAATCACCTTTGAGCGCCTTGCCGCGGCCATCGGCGACGCGCTTCTTGAACGTTCCGTAAACTTCGGCCATCGAGTCCCTGACGATCTTCGCCTCATCTTCCGAGAAGCCGCGGGTCATGCTCATGACTCCGGCGTTTTTCCCGCGGTCGGTGGTGTGGGTGGTGATCCCGATTTTTTCCAACGCCTCGCCAACCACGAATTTCATGCCCACCACACCGATCGAACCGGTGATGGTCCCCTCTTCCGCGAAAATCCGTTTCGCCGCACTGGAAACATAGTAGCCACCGCTCGCCGCGACGCCGCCCATCGAAACCACGAAGGGCTTGCCGGTCGCGTTCCATTCTTCGGTCGCCTCCCACAGCACCTCGCTGGCCAATGCGGAGCCGCCGGGGGAATTCACGCGCAGCACCAGCGCCTTCGCCTTGTCCTCCTTCGCCAGCTTGAGAATCTGCGTCCTGACCGGCGCGACCGACTCGTCCGTGATGTCTCCATCCAGCGCCACCACGGCGATGAAGTCCTTGCGGAACTTCCCTTTGTTCGCCTCGCTGAACATCAGTTTGAAAAAATCCATCACGCCGGTGATCTCCGGTCCGTCGAGATCCGGCAGTTCGTAGCTCCTATCGAAATCCGCATCCTCACCGTAGGTCTCGCGGAGCTTCTTCACGAAATCCGTGCGATACATCACGTGGTCCGCGAGTTTCGCCTCGACCGCGCGCTTGGCAGTTAGGGAGCCGTCGTCGATGAGCGCGCGGACTTCCTCCGGCTTCAGTTTCCGGCCATCTGCGACCTCTTTCACGATCTGATCGAAGATGGAATCGATCAGCGTCTCCTCCTGCTTCAGCGCGTAGTCGCTGGGGCCGGTTCGATAGAAATTCTCGCCGAAGCTCTTGAAGTCGCCGATATGGATCACGTCGGCCCGCACGCCGATCTTGTCGAGCAGCCCTTTGAAATACATCGACTCCGAGTGGATGCCGTGGAACTCGCAGTCCGCCTCGGGCATCAGCGCGAAATGATTCGCCGCGCTTCCTAACAAAGCAGTGCGGTTCGTGAGATGCTCGCTGTACATCCACACGTCCTTTCCCGCCCCGCGGATCGCGAGCAAGCGCTTGCGGATTTCCTGAACCTGAGAAAGATCCACCTCCGCGCCGTCGGCATCGAGCACCACCGCTTTCACCGTCGCGTCGGTTGCTGCCTTTTCCAGACTGCGCGAGAGGTCGAGCATCGTGAGCGGCCGCGAGGCATCCATCTGGAGCGCCATGAGGCCTTCCTCGCCCTGACCGGATTCCGATATCGGTCCTTCCAGATCATAAACGGCGACGATCGGTTTTACCTCGTCCGCCGCATGAGCCAGCGGGAGCGAGGGGATGAGAAGGGACGAACAGCAGATGAGCAGGCGATTCATGCAATCCCATCTAGCGTTTCCCGGGACGCGGCGCAACCCCTACTCTGGGAACAAGTCAGCCACGAACCCGGCGGCTGAGAAGAAACGCCCCGGAAAGTGCGGCGAAGACGAGTGCGGACACTTCCGGAACAATTTCGTATCCGATCAAATCCAGCGCGCGCAGGTCCGCCGCACCGACCACGAAAAACACGCCGCTGGCCAGCGTGGGATCCATGATGCCGATGTTGCTGCTCGTCAGCGCATCGTCTTTCCAATGGCTCGCCTGCCGTGCATCGCCCTGGGTGAGGCCGGTGGACATGAGGTATTCGTTGCTGAGATCATCGAAAATCGCCGCATGTCCGGGAACCAGATCGCGGGGGTCGAGGGTGAATTCGGAAGTCGTGGTCGGGTCCGATGCCGTGCCGTTTTGGAAACGGAACAAATCCAACACCGAAGGGGTGATACTCGTCGCCCCGCCGTCCGCGCTGTCCACAGCGGAGAAAAATCCCAGCGCGTGGCCAATCTCGTGAGCGGCTACCGTTTCAAAATCCAACAGGCCCGCACCCACGCCATCGCTGTTGTCGAAGTCGAAGGCGAAGGTGTTGCTGAAAGTGATCGTCGAATCGGTCGCTCCGAAACTGGTATCGAGGCCGGAAAAACCGAGCGCCTTGAGGTTCGCCTTGGTGCCCGACAAATTACCAGTCAGCGAAGATCCGGAGAGCAGCGTTGCGGAAAACTGCGCGGCCGTCGGCAGGAAAGAAGCGACCAGGTCGTCCGACTCGTTGGAAGCATCGGCCACCACCTGATTGCGGATGGTGTTATAGCCGCCCTGGAGGATGACCGAACTGGTCGAGCCGATGATGCCCGCTCCCAGCGAACCGAGATCCGCCGCGATGGTGACGGTGATCGAGTCCGAAATGTAGGCCTCCCACTGCTGGGCCGCGCGGTTGAAAGCAGCCAGTGCCGCCGTGTTCGAAGAGAGCCCGGAACCCGGATTGATGACGATGTCGAAGGTCCCGAGATTGAGCGGAACCTGGGAAGGTGCCGGGCTGAATCCACCGTCAGACGATCCTGCGGCGAGCAGGAAATCCTGAGCGGATGCCGTCGCGACTGGAAATGCGCCGGTCACCAGCAGCCAAGGCACAATACGGCTGTGGATCATTTGGCGGGCGTTCATGAATCAGGCTCGGGTTTCAGCGATTGCAAACATCGTTGAAACGCCCCTCGCCTGTCGATGAAATTCGCCCCGGAACTCCCACACGGGCAATGACTTCAGCAGCCCCTATCAGGACTGGTGTGACCTCTCCAGCGCCGCGGCGACGAAGCCGGCGAAGAGCGGATGCGGATGGTTCGGCTTCGACTGGAACTCGGGGTGGAACTGGGCACCGATGTAAAACGGGTGGCCGGGTAGTTCGACGATTTCCACGAGGCCTTCGTTGGCGGAAACGGAGGAGATGACGAGTCCGGCTTCCTGGAGGCGCTCCTGATAGTCGGAGTTGAACTCATACCGGTGGCGGTGGCGTTCGTGGATGCGCTCCGCGTTGTTATAAAGATCGGCGGCTTGGGTACCGGTGAAGAGGATGGATTCGGAGGAACCGAGGCGCATGGTGGCGCCCATGTCCTCGATGCCTTTCTGCTCTTCCTGGAGACAGATGACGGGATGCTTGGTGGCCTTGTCGAACTCGGTGGAGTTCGCATGTTCGAGGCCGCAGACGTTTCTCGCATACTCGATGGTCGCGATCTGCATGCCGAGGCAGATGCCGAAATACGGGATCTTCTGCTCACGGGCATACTGGGCTGCCAGAATCTTCCCTTCGATGCCGCGATCGCCGAAGCCGCCGGGAACGAGGATGCCATCGACATCGCCGATGACGGACTTCGCACCATGATCCTCGATGGCTTCCGCTTCGACGCGGACGATCTGGACCTTGGTATCGTGATGGGCACCGGCGTGGATCAGGGATTCGTAAATCGATTTGTAGGCGTCCTGCAGCTCGATGTATTTTCCGGCGACGGCGATGGTGACCTTGTTCTTCGGATGGATCACGCGCTGGACGAAACGCTCCCAATCCTCCAGCGCGGGCGACGGCGTGTGGCCGAGACCGAGCTTGTCGACGACGAGTCTGTCAATCTTGTCGCGGCGCAAATCCAAAGGACATTCGTAAATCGTGTGCGCCACATCGCGGAAGGCGACGACGTTCTTGCGCTCGACGTTGCAGAACATGGCGATCTTCTTGCGGTTGTCCTCGTCGAGGTCCGCCTCGGTGCGGCAGATGATGATGTCCGGCTGGATGCCGAGCTCGCGGAGTTTCGCGACGGACTGCTGGGTGGGCTTGGTTTTCACCTCACCGGCAGCCTTGATGTAGGGCAGCAGCGTGACGTGGATGAAGCAGACGTTTTCCTTGCCGACTTCGAGGGCGAACTGGCGCAGGGCCTCGATAAAAAGCAGGCCTTCCATGTCGCCCACGGTGCCGCCGATCTCGGTGATGAGGACGTCGGTCTTCGGATTGTCCTCCGTGACCTTGTGCATGCGTGACTTGATCTCGTCGGTGACGTGCGGGATGAACTGCACGGTTTTCCCAAGATACTCGCCGCGGCGCTCCTTCTTGATGACGGAGTCGAACACCTGGCCGGACGTCAGGTTGTTCATTCTGGACAGAACGCCGGAGGTGAAGCGCTCGTAGTGGCCGAGGTCGAGGTCGGTTTCCGCACCGTCGTCGAGCACATAGACCTCGCCGTGCTGATAGGGCGACATGGTGCCGGGATCGACATTCAGATAGGGATCGAATTTCTGCATCAGCGTGGAAAGCCCGCGATGTTCGAGCAGGGTGCCGATGGATGCGGCGGCAAGCCCCTTGCCGAGTGAGGAGACGACGCCGCCGGTAACGAAGATGTATTTCATGAAGTGATAGAGTGGGAAGTGATCAGTGATCAGAGAGGAGGCGTTCGATTTCGCGGGCTTGTTCGGGCGTATCGACGCCGGGTGAGGTGTCGGTGGTGAAAAGGACCTTGATGCTCGCGCCGTTTTCAAGGGCACGGAGCTGCTCGAGGGATTCGGCTTTTTCCAAAGGCGAGGGCGGCCAGGTCACGAAACGTTCGAGGAACGAGCGCTGATAGGCGTAGATGCCCTTGTGGCGGAGGACCGGCAGCCCCTCGACCGGGTTGCGGAAAAACGGCAGCGGCGAGCGGGAGAAATAAAGCGCGCGGCCGTCGATGGCGATGGCGACCTTCACCACGTTCGGGTCCTGGACGGCGGGGTCGGTCGGATCGAGCGGGTTGGCGGCGGTGGCCATGTCGAGCGTCGGATCGGCGGCCATGGTGGCGGCAAGTTCGTCGATGAGCGCGGGATCGATGAGCGGTTCGTCGCCCTGGATGTTGATGATGTGGGTGGCGTGCGGAACGGCTTTTGCCACTTCGGCGATGCGGTCGGTGCCGGTCGGGTGGTCCGGCGAGGTCATCGCGGCTTTTCCACCGAAGGCGATCACGGCGTCGCGGATGCGTTCGTCATCGGTGGCGACGATGATGTCGTCGAGGCGCGAACACAGTTTGCAGCGCTCCCAAACGTGCTGGATCAAGGGTTTCCCGGCGATGAGATGAAGCGGCTTTCCGGGGAAGCGGGTGGAGCCCCAGCGCGACGGGAGAACGCCTAGAATATGGATCGGTTGGGAAAAATCGGACACGCTTACAAAAGGTTGGGCGAGCGTAATGCACGGACAACACGGCGGACAAGAGCGGTTTCGGAAAAAGATTCCGGACCTGCGGAAATCTCCGAAAATCGCCCGGCGCGGTAGCTTTCCTCTTGGAGAAACCGCTGATTTCCAATGCTCCGGCGGCGAAAATCTCAACCGGCAGCCGCGTCCATGCCGGCGGTTTCGGCGGCATCCTCCCAGCCATACCGGCAGAAGGCTTCTTCGTTGCTGGTGGAGCGGGCGAGTTCCGTGAATGTCCGTTTCGCAGCATTTTCCTCGGCAAGGATTTCCCCGATGATGGAGGCGGCTTCGGGGTAACCGAGCAGCATCGCCCATTCCTCAAGGCAGGTGTAGGCGGCGATTTCGTAGTGCTCCACCTTCTGCAGGAATGCGATCAGCGCGGCATTGATGGCGGGCGATCCGGCGAACTCCGCAGCGATTTCCGCGCCCTGTTCGACCAGTCCCATGGTGGCCTTCGAAGTCTTCCCCGTGACGTGTCCTTCGAAGCAGCCGAAGACCAGCTCCAGCTTCATCACGTGACCTTCGGTCTCCAGCAGGTGGCCGAGAATCGCCTCTTTCAGTTTCCAACAGCTCGCGGCTGCGGCAGTTGTGGAAAGCATTTTGACGATGCGGCTTTCGGCGTCATACATGCATTCGAGTTCCTTGAGAAAAAGGTCCTCGAGGGTCTTCATGGCGTTGGCGATAACAGTGCTCATGGTCGTGTTCGGTTGATGGTTTGGTGGAGAATTTGGAATTGCCATGACCGTCCTAGCCGACCAGTTGGACCCTGCGGCCAGGAACCGGTCCGGCAGACAGTCCGGTGGCGCGGATGTCCAGCGCCTCTGCATGGTTGAAAATGTCGCTCACCCGCGGGATGTCCCCGAGGTTCTCCGTGTGGACGGAAAGCAGGATGTCGCCCTTCAGGATTTTCCCCTCATAGCTCTTGGCCTCGATCTCCGGAATGCCCATTCCTATCAAGCCGCCGCAGATACCGCCGAATGTCGCTCCGATGGTCGCACCGCTCATGGCGGCGATGATCGGACCGGCGGCGATGAACAATCCAGCTCCGGGAATGGCGAGCGCGCCGATCCCGGCGATCCATCCCCACGCCACGCCGATGATGGCTCCCGTCCCCGCTCCGGCGATGGCGGCCTCCGAGGTCAAAGTCGTTTTCCCGCAACAAAAATCCCGACTGGCACTTTGATCGGCCAACAACGCGGAAATGCCGTCATTGGGAATGTTCGCTATCTTGAGCTGATCGACAATGTGGTTCGCCTGGAAATGGGAGGTGGCGATGCAGAATATGGAATGTGGGGACATGTGCTTTCTGTTTGGGATTGATGGCTGGCTGGTGAAAAGAATTCCGGTCGGGAGACGATGGCATCCCTTTCCAACAGTCGCATCATAGCCGGAAAATTCTCCCGCCCGCCATGGGGTGAATCCCTACCTCCCCCCAATTGCCGCCCGTTCGGAGAAGGTGGCTGTGACAGTTGCATTGGACTTCCCCCTGCAACTGTCAC
>JBDSNC010000011.1:0-31120 GCA_039915545.1 Luteolibacter sp. | reverse complement strand
CCGATGTCCGATGTCCGATGTCCGATGTCCGATGTCCGATGTCCGATGTCCGATGTCCGATGTCCGATGTCCGATGTCCGATGTCCGATGTTCGATGTTCGATGTTCGATGTTCGATGTTCGATGTTCGATGTCCGCCAACCGCCAACCGTCCATGTTCGATGTTCCCAAACTTTCTCCTTCCCCCGTGGCCTCTGCCCGTTAGTCTGGAGTTGCAAAATGCCCCCCTCCGATTCCCAGACCTTCCTCCGCGAGCTCGATAAGAAGCTCTGGACTGCCGCCGACCGGCTTCGCTCCAACCTCGACGCCGCTGTTTACAAGCACGCGGCCCCAAGGAGCGGGGGGCTCCGAACCACCCCTTTACCCAACGTAGAATCGGCGGCTCTCTTTGGCCGTGCCTCTTTCCTTCCGCATTCTTCCTCCGCGTTCCTTGGCGACCTTTGCGCCTTTGCGGTTCAAAATTCTTCGATGGCCATCCGCAGCATCGACTTCAACTTCGGCAAGGAACCGGCCAATTCCTTCACCCATTACCAGCACCCGGACGTCCGCGCCGACTACGTGATGGCGATTCCGCCTTTCAACGACTTCGACTGGTTCCGCAAGGACGACGAATTGCGCTGTCAGTTCGGGTTCCCGCCAAATCTCGAAATCGAGCCACCGAGTCTAAAGGAGAACTCGGTCTCTCAAAAAGCGTCATGAACTCGACCACCGAATTCCAAGAGATCCCGCTGACTGTCGAGAAGGACTTCCTCCAACGCATAAGTTCCACCGGCCCTGTAAAGGCTTTGGCTGAACTCATCTGGAACGGGCTCGATTCCGGATCGCCGTCTGTTGAGGTTGAGTTCACTAAGAATCGCCTCGGCGAGATCGACGAGATCCGAGTCATCGACAAAGGTGAGGGGATTTCTCATGACGAGGCTCCGAGCCTCTTCGGTAAACTGGGAGATTCGTGGAAGAAGCAGATGGGCCGCAAGCATGGCCGCGCCCTGCATGGCAAGAACGGTCAGGGGAGGCTTCATGCCTTCTCATTGGGGAACCAAGTCGTGTGGCACACCAACTACTCGAAGGACGGGAACGTTTTCGGTTATAAGCTGTCAGGCAACGCTAGCGGACTGACCCAGATGCGTGCCACCTCGCCAGATTCCGCGAAATCTTCGGAGACAGGAACGACTGTCGTGGTCAGCGCAATCAGTGCCAGCCTCGGAGCCCTTACCTCAGACCACGCGAATACCGAGTTTACAAAGCTATTCGCACCTTACCTCAGCCAATACCCGAACGTGACGATCCGGATCGATGGCTTGGTATTGGATCCAGCGAGCATCCAACTTCGTCGGGAGGATCGATTTGTATCCGATATCAAACTCCAAGACGGGAAGCAGATTGAAGCGATGGTCACAATCGTTGAGTGGGCGATCCCGACCCCTCGAGCCATCCATCTGTGTGATAAAGCCGGAATCTCCCTTCACGAAACCGACGCCAAAATCCACGCGCCAGGATTCAAATTCACCACTTACGTGAGGTGTGACCACTTCCGCGAACTCGATAAAGAGAACCTCCTCACTCTGGAGGAACTCCGCCCAGACGTAGGGCTCATTCTCGACCGAGCACGCGACGAAATGCGGGGTTATTTCCGTAAGCGGGCTGCCGAGAGAGCGCAAACTCTCGTCCAGCGGTGGAAAGAGGAGGAGATCTACCCGTACGAGGACAAGGAAGAGATTTCGCCGGTCGAGGACACAGAACGCCAAGTCTTCGATATCCTCGGCGTTACCATTGAGGAATACCTTCCCAAGTTTGGCACGGCTGACCATGACGCTAGGCGCTTCGTTTTCCGTCTTGTTGCCCAAGCACTCCGCGACAACCCGCGATCCGTCCAGAAGATCATCACGGATGTGTTTTCCCTCAAAAAGGAGGAACAAGATGAACTCGCCAATCTCCTCGAAGAAACACCACTGTCCAATGTCATCCGCACCGCCAACACCGTCGCCAACCGACTGAATTTCCTCAAGGCACTAGAGGATCTCCTTTTCGACAAAGCAACCAAAAGGAGGCTGTTGGAGCGGGACCAACTCCACAAGATTCTTGAGAACGAAGCGTGGGTCTTCGATGACAGCTTTGCACTGGCTGGCAGCGAGGAGACGCTGGAGGAGGTTCTCCAAATCCATCTGGGCGAGCTTGGTAAACGCGAAGACTTCGATGAACAAGGGCAACCCGTGCTCCGAGAAAACAGCGAGCAGGGGCGGATCGACCTGATGATGAGTCGAACCATCCAGCCCCGCGACGACGAATACGATCACCTCGTGGTCGAATTAAAGCGCCCTTCACAGAAGATCACTTCGAAGATTCTCGGACAGGTAGAAAGTTACGCCATCGCGGTCGCGGCAGATCCTCGATTCCACAAGGGAAATACCCGTTGGAAATTTATCGCGGTATCCAACAACTTCGACGAACACGCCCGCCTGAAGGCGCAGCAGCGTGAGAAACCGCGCGGCCTCGTCTTTGACAACGGGGAGATGAATATCACTGTCTGGGCTTTCACCTGGACCGAAATCATCGCCAACGCCCGCGCCAAGCTCCAGTTCATCAACAAATCGCTTAACTACTCGGCAACAAGGGAAAGCGCACGTGCTTACCTTGAGCGGGTCCATGCCAAGTTCGTCCCTCAAACTGATTCCCCCGCAGCTGACTGAAGAATCAGATTGAATCCCCGAGATATGAACTGGTCGAAAATCAATTTTCAAGTAGTCACCGCACCTTGGGACCTCCCGGACCATGCGACCGACGTGCTCTTTCTCGTCTCCGACAATTGGAACGACTTCGGATACCAGACTGCCTTCAATCTCTTCTATTTCGATGCCTCGGGGATGAAGATCGAGATTGGAGCGGTCAAGATTGCGGACACAAGCGGGGCTAACAAATACACCAAACTCCCCGGTTCCTTTGTAGCGCTTGGTGACAACTTTGCATCGATTGGCTTGGGGGCCAAGTATTACGAGAACCTCCGCAAGCTACCGAACTCAGGATACAAGCACATTCTCTCGGTGCTTCGAGACATCGCATTCTCCGAGGGAATATGGGAAACCACGAAGGATTTGGATATAGTCAAAACTTCGTTGCTACGGAGCACGCCGCATTCGGTGGTGACCGGACAACTCCGCCGCATCGCACAAGGAGGAAAGATTGTTACACCCTACCATTTCTCGTATTGGTGGCCCAAAACCGCAGTCGAAATGCACCGGCCCAAAATGGGTTTTATGGTCGATCCCGAGTCACCGATTCCGACGAACGTCCACGTGGTGATCGGGCGCAATGGTGTCGGAAAGTCTTACCTTTTCCACAATATGGCGAAGGCGCTTCTGAATGAGGCCTCCGAACCTGAAGCAGTCGGTATATTTCGAGATATGACTGAGGGGCCTTCTTCGAAGAGTTTCACGGGGCTCGTATACGTGAGCTTCAGCGCCTTCGACAAGAACGAGCCCTTTGACGAAAAATATGCCGACACGAAGGAAATTAGCTACGCGAGAGTCGGCCTGTTCAACTCCCACGGAAAGGCTTACCGACCAGACCAAAGCTTTGCTGAGCAGTTGCACGATGCATTCGCAAGGAGCACCACGGGTATCATTTCGAAGGGAAGCGCCGGGGAGTGGCGGACCTACATAAGAATGCTGGAATCGGACCCTGGTTTTGCCGATCTGAATATTGCCAGGGTTCTGGATGTGGAGAGCTTTATCGACCTCGCCAATTCCGACGTCAACATGCCGTCTGATGTTGAGCGGCGGCTCTTCAAGGCAGCTTCCGCGTTCTTCGACGGCCTAAGTTCTGGTCACAAAATCGTGCTTCTGGCGCTGACACGGCTCATTGAGTGCGTGAACGAGAAGACGCTTGTCCTGATCGACGAACCGGAAGGACATCTTCACCCTCCTCTGCTATCGGCGTTCATCCGGGTGCTTTCTGACCTGATGACCGATCGCAATGGCGTAGCAATCGTCGCCACCCACTCGCCCGTGGTGTTGCAGGAAGTTCCCAAGTCCTGCGTGTACCACTTAGAGAGGTTCGGGGGGATCACGAAAGCAACAAGACCGGAGCAGGAGACTTTCGGCGAGAACGTAGGAGTCCTGACCGGCAGGGTATTTGGCTATGAGGTCACCGAAAGCGGCTTCCACCAGTTGATCCGGCGAATAGCTCAGGAATCCTCGTCCTACGAAGAAGCTGCCGAAAAACTCGGTGGCCAACTCGGAAGCGAGGCGAAGGCGATTCTCATGGGCCTTATGATCTCGAAACAGGAGGAAGAATGAGAAACATCGTGCGCCCGACTCTCGTTTTGGGTGAGATTTTTGAAGCCTGCAGGGTGCTTTGCCAGAATGCAGACCTCCAGTCCCGTCTTGCGGGAGTAAAAGCGTCTGTTGAGACCGGGGCCGCTCATTACGATGAACACGCCACCCGATCTCGGCTGTGCGAGATTCAAAGGACCGAGGGCGTGCCACCTGATGTCACCGGTGATGAGATGCGCGGCCTCTATTCGAGGATGAGAGATCGCGATCCTACCCGGGGGCTCTATTACGACTTAATCTTGGCGGGCGCAACGAACCGAACCTGCCCCTATTGCGGCCACCGCAAGGTCAGCACCCTTGACCACTTTCTGCCGAAGACCCACTTCCCATTATTCTCGATTACCCCCTCGAATTTGGTGCCATCGTGCAAAGACTGTAACCACGGTAAACTCAGCGCCACAACCACCGATCCATCAGCTCAATACCTTCATCCGTATTTTGACCGACTTCCAGATGGAATCTGGCTGAGGGCCGAGGTAGTCGAGGGCGAGCCGGCAGCGTTCAGGTTCGCCGCGAATCCTCCAGATGCCGGGGGTTGGACTACGGAGTTCGGATCAAGGATACAGAATCAGTTTTCAGAATTGGATCTAGCCGCGCTTTATACTAGCCACGCCGCAAGTCGGCTATGTGAGATCCGTGGCGTACTGGAGAAAAATCTGTCCCGGAGCGGGGATGACGTCCGGATTTGGCTGAATGATTCCCGCGAGTCGGCGGAACGAAGCCACCTCAATTCGTGGGAGGCCGCATTCTACCGTGCATGCGTCGCAAGTGACTGGTTCTGCGAGGGAGGATTCAACGCCGGAGTCGAGCAACCCTGACCAGAAGCGGATCGCGATGAGCCGCAATGATTTCCTGGTGGTGAACCAGTTCACGGTGACGGGGACGAAGAAGCCGCGTCGGCCGGATCTGGTTGTGATGGTGAATGGCCTGCCGCTGGGATTGATCGAGCTCAAAAATCCGGCGGACACGCAGGCGGATGTGTGGAAGGCATTTTCCCAGCTCCAGACCTACAAGGAGGAGATTTCCGATCTGCTGGTGTTCAACGAGGCGCTGGTGGTGAGCGACGGGATGAACGCGCGGGTGGGATCGCTGACGGCGAGCGAGGAGTGGTTCATGCCGTGGCGGACGATTAAAGATCCTGAAAGCGCGAGTCTTCAATCACAAACCGGACCGCGCCTCCTTCCTCCACTTGGCGGAAGAGGAGATAATTCGGTGGCAGAGCAGGTCCGGCGACGCGGGCGTCGAAGAGGTGGAGCTGGGGCGCGTTGATAGGCCGGACGGCTAGAGCATCGCCCTCCACGCTGACGAGCCGGTAGGCAGCGTCGCCAGGCAAACGAGCGGCAAAGGTAAGGGCAAGGTCGCTTTCCATGAAGCCTGAAAGCTTAAGCATTTCCGTCTCCTCATGCTCGAAGGGCGTTCCATCTCTGCGGGTGCTGTTGTGCCATTTGCAAAGCGGCATCAGATAGCAGATCCCTCCGTTTGCGACATGGCCATCGGCGTTGGGAGTCATGTGCCCGCCGACGTCAAAGCCAGGATGCGAGGTGCCATCGCGGTCAGGCGACGGGGAGGTAACGTAGCAATTCCCGTCGATCCCGTTGTCGGTGAGGAGCTTCTTCCAGCCACCACCACTGATTGCAGGATCATCGGTGCTTCCCTCGACATTGTAGAGGACTCTCGCGTAATTGACGACGTTGAAGCCGGTCGAAAATAGCCCGATGCCTTGGTATCGGGCCGCAAAGTTTTTTAATGCCTGCTGGATGTTTTGCATGATTTTACCTCTCGCTCTAATTCACTTTCGCAGTGAACTTTGGCATAAACTCTGGAGAGGATTCAAGGTATTCAGCGTGTAAACCAAATGTCTAAAAAAGGCGGGTGTGCAGATGAAAAATCCTGCCAGCTCCTGTAGAAATACAAGTATCCGCCGGAAGGGTATGAAGATGCGATTGCTCTGGTGCTGAAGCAGGCGGAGGAATTGGCGGATGCTTGGACCTCTCAGAATTAAGACTGGGAGCGAGACTCTCCCGCAACGGCCTGGGGCGAGACGCCCGCAGCCACGGGTATGAGGACGCGATCACGTTGGTGCTGAAGCAGGCGGAGGAGCTGGCGGATGCGTGGACGGGTATGTAGCGACGCATCTGACGGAAACCCAATCAATCGACTGCCGCGGCGCTGGCCAACGATTTGTGTGAGCGGTGACGCTTGCCGGGATCCTGGCGGGTTCCAGGGTGAGTCACCGCGTGGATCAACGCCAGGTAGTTGATCAGATTGGGATGTGCGGTCGCTTCGTGGGAGTTGGAGGAATGGCGCTTTTTCATGGTTTTTGGGAGTTTGCTTCCTTCTTGCAGCAGCCGGACCAACTTTCACGGGGCAAGCAGATCGCTCGTTTTCAACGACTTGAAAACAAAATGGCCCTGCGGACCCACCCGCTGCCGCCGAAGGAATTGCAAAACGTCGTTCGCCGCCCTCCTGATCGTGGCAGAAAGCACTACCGGGGAGGAGAGGACATCGAACATCGAACTCCCAACATTGAATTTTGAAGGGAAGAGGAAGAGTAGCCTCCGGCGGGAGATGGTAGTTTGGGCGCGCCCGGCGGTCGGGCCCTACCGGGGAGGGGAGGGACGCCCGCCGCCACTAAGGGCGGAGGCGGTGATGCGCGGCGGCGGCCTGTTCGAGGACTTCGCGAACGTGATCGATGTTCCAGGGCTTTTCGACGGAGTAGTCGATCACGCCTGACCCGGCCGCCGCAGTGGCGAGGTCTGAATCGGCATAGGCGGTGGAGAGAACTTTGACGATATCCGGTCTGAGGGGCCGGACGCGTTCCAGCATCTCGATCCCGGTCAGGTTCGGCATGATCTGGTCGGTGACGATCACCCCGATCTGCCGCTCCTCGTCCCCGAGCACTCTCTCAAGTCCCTCCGCGCCATCGGCAGCAATGACGACATCCCAGGATCTTCCAAAGATCATGGAGAAATATTTCCGCGACTTTTCTTCATCGTCCACAAACAGGATCCGCATGATTCTAGAAAGGAAACTGTCTGTCGCTGACGAAAGTGGCGAGGGAATTCGCCACGGTTTTGCTTTCCGGCGAGGTGCCGGTCCGTCGGAGCATCCGAAGCAACTGTCCGTGAGGAATTTGCACGATCGATGACGTTCTTTCGGGCGATGTGCAAGCGAGAGGGCCGCTGGGGTGGCAGGGCCGCGGTGAGGGGCCGAGCGGAATCCGGGGAACTCACCCGAGCTGAGGAAAAAAGTCATTCAGCGGGTGATCCGCCTGTGTGCTTGGGTGGCGGGACAGGATGGGGCACGGCTGTGCGGGAACACTCGGTGTCAGAAATGGAGATTCATCAGGCAGACGGGGAGCGGGGGTGAATTGTCACAGGATTTGCTAAAGATAGGTGTAAGTCCTTCCGGACTTCAACAACCGAAAACCAACCACAAACCTGATCATGAAATACAAACAGCAAGCACTCCGCCACAGCGGGCAACAGATCCTGAGAAACTCGATGCTCGTTTTTCTCTCCACCTTCACCTTCGCAGGTGCCAAGGTCCTTGATTTCGACCTTTCACCGACCGGCAGCGATGACGCCGTGGGCCTGAGCCCCGCCAACGAGGTTCCGGCAGTCACGAGCACCGGGACAGGTGGTGCCGTATCGGGTGGCATCACCTTCGATACCGACACTTCCATCCTCTCGTTTGCGATGGGCTACGGTTCGGCAGCCGGTTTCACCGATCTTTCCGGCGCAGCCACCGGCCTGCACATCCATGGCCCTGCCGCAGCCGGAGCCGAGGCTTCCGTGCTGTTCGATCTTTCCACCGTAAATTTCCCTGCCGTGAATCCTGCCAAAGGCGGGCTCATTTACGGTTCCCTGACGCTCAGCCCCACCCAGGCCACCAACCTGTTGGCCGGTCTCAACTATGTGAACATCCATACCGCGGCGAATACGGATGGTGAAATCCGCGGTCAGTTGATCCGCGCCAACTCGGCTCCGGACATCACGGGCCTGGCGGATGCCACCGTCGAATGCGGGGTTCTCACCACTTACTCAGCCACTGTTTCCGATTACGATGGCGACGCAGTGAGTGCCGTTTGGTCGGTAAACGGTGTGCCCGTGGAAACGGATACCATCGCGGCGACTGGAACTCCCTCCAACGTGGTGGTCACCTACAAGGCCAAGCTTCCCGACGGAGTCAATCTGCTCACTCTGTCCGCCAAGGACAGTGATGGCAACGAGACGATCGTTGATTCCATCATCACGGTGGAGGACACGATCGCACCGGTGATCACCTCCGCTTCCACCAATCCCAAGACGCTGTGGCCGCCGAATCACAAGATGGTCACTGTGAATGTCAAAGCCGTGGTGACTGATGCGTGCGGTGACACCACTTGGAAAATCGTTTCCGTGAAGAGCAGTCAGCCTGCCAATGGCAAGGGCGACGGTAACACCGCCGTCGATTTCAAGATCCTCGACGATCACTCCGTCTCGCTTCGTGCCGAACGGGCCGGGAACGATAAAGCGGGCCGCATTTATACGATCACCCTGCGGGCCACCGATGAAGCGGGAAACAAGTCCGCCTTTAAGACTGTGACGGTCACCGTGCCGCACGATCAAGGGAAGTAATTCACCGGTTTCCTCCTGATCACCCCGCCTCTGTCGCGATTGCCCTTGCCGGCGGTCCGACATGCGGGGTGGGTGGGTGGAGTGATTATTGGATATTGATTATTGATTATTGGAGGGGAGGAGGAGCCTCCGGCGGGACAGGTGAAGTGCGACGGCCGCAGACGCGTCGCTAGGGGGTGGTTAGAGGGGGTGGTGGATGTCGGGCGTTATAGGAGGGAAAGCTGCCATTGATACAGTGGGGGGCTGACGTGATCGGGAATTCCTCCGAGTCGGCACGCGGAGATTTTTGCCGTTCATTAGGTCGATGGATCAATTCCATCGGGGGGTTCAGCGACCAAATCACCGCGAATTTGATCGCAATTTGCAAGATAGGATGCATGGTCGGCGCGTCATGAGTGATCAACCATGTGATTTGGAGTCAGTGATTGCAACGTCCTTGCTCGACCAGCGGCAGTCCCGGAATGCGGATCGCCGGGGTGAAGCTGAGAAGAGGATGAGTCTGATCCGTGACCTGTGCAAAGATCCGGAGGCTTTGTTTCAAGAACTGGTCCGCGCGATCTGCGAGTTGACCTGTGCGGATTCCGGTGGTGTGAGTTTGCTGGACAGGGAACAAAAGAAATTCGTATGGCCCGCCGTGTCCGGCGGGTTGGCTTCCTATGTGGGAGCGGGAACGCCGATGGATTTCGGGCCTTGCGGAACGGTGTTGGACCGTGACGAGCCCGTATTGTTCCTCCATCCTGAGAGACATTTCACTTATCTGGTGCCGATCGCGCCAGCCTTGGAGGAAGTTCTGCTGGTTCCTTTCCACATGAACAAGGAACCCGTCGGAACGATCTGGGCCGTGATCCATGAGAAGGACAAACATTTTGAGCCGGAAGACAGGCGCTTGCTGGAAAACCTCAGTGAATTTGCCGCAACCGCTTACCACGTGCTCACCGAATCCGGGCTTTTGAAAACCATGTTGAGCAAACTTCCCGCGCCTAAACCAGTACGTTCCCTCACCCAAACAGACGGGAATTGGAGTTTCAAAGGCGAGAAATAGGCGAGAACCGGCCATCGAAGTTTGAATATTGAGCCTTCAACATCGAGCGTCGAAGAGGAAGGGAAGTCTCCGGGCGGAGTCACTGGCCACGCAGGCGCACTGCGGCGAGACGCCACAGCCACGTTAGGGAGATGGGGGAGGAATATCGAACGTTGAAGAGGAAGAGTAGCCTCCGGCGGGAGATGGTGGTTAGGGCGCGCCCAGCGGTCGGGCCCTACCGGTGTGGGGGATCATCGAACATTGATCATCGAACATTGAACATCGAACATCGAACATCGAACGTCGAAGAGGGGCGCAGTCAGTGGACGAGGATGCGCACTGCGGCGAGACGCCGCAGCCACGTTGGGAAGAACATCAACCATCAACCATCAACCATCAACTCTCTCCCTCCTTGGGATTTCTCCAGGATGGCCCGGATCCTGCGAAGGTGGTGGATCCGTGAATTTCAAAGCGATCATGACAAACCGCTGGATCGACCTGCTGAAGCAGTCGATGAACGATTGGATGGAGGACAAGGCGATGCGACTGAGCGCAGCCCTGGCTTTCTATTCCATTTTCTCGTTGGCACCGCTGCTGGTGATTACCCTCGGCATCGCGGGGCTGGTGATCGGCAAGGAGGCTGCGACCGGTCAGCTCTATGTTGAGCTGAAGAGCTACGTGGGTGCCGCGTCGGCGGATGCGCTCCAGTCCATGGTGCAGAGCGCGAACAAACCGGCACAGAGCACGCTTGCCACGGTGACGGGTTTCGCGACGTTGTTGCTAGGGGCCTCGGGCGTGTTCGGCCAGCTCAAGGACGCCTTGAATACCATCTGGAAGGTGGAGGAGAAGACGCGGGCCGGGTTCATCGGGATGCTGTGCGGAAAGCTGCTGAACTTCGGGATGGTGCTGGTGATCGGGTTCCTGTTGCTCGTTTCGCTGTTGCTGAGCACCGCGGTGGCGGGACTGAACCATCGACTTGAGTCGATCCTGCCGCTGCCGGCTTTCATGTGGTCGGCGCTGGCCTTTGTCATTTCGATGGGAATCGTGACGGCGCTTTTCGCCCTGATTTTCAAAGTGCTGCCCGATGCTCGGATCGGCTGGCGGGATGTGTGGGTGGGAGCCTTTCTGACAGCGCTGCTGTTCGAGATCGGGAAGACGGGGCTGGGCTGGTACTTGGGACGCGAAAGCACGGCGAGCGCCTATGGTGCGGCGGGGGCGATCGTGCTGCTGCTGCTGTGGGTTTACTACACGTCCTGCATCCTGTTCTTCGGGGCTGAGTTCACCCGCGTGCATGCGCAGCACCGCGGGCGGGTGATAGGACCGGTAGCGGGCGCGCGGAAAGTCACTGCGGAGGAGCGGGCGCAACAGGGGCTGGCTGCGGCGGAGGAAGTGCCGGGTGATTCGGTGATCAGAATTCGGGGTGAGTGACCGTGAATATGAAATTCGGCGAAGCCACTGGATACGCATGCGCACTGCGGCGAGACGCCGCAGCCACGTTAGGGAGGAACATCGAACATCGAACATCGAACATCGAACATCGAACATCGAACGCCCAACATCGAACGTTGAAGAGGAAAAGTAGCCTCCGGGTGGAGTCATTGGCCAAGCATGCGCACTCCGGCGAGACGCCACAGCCACGTTAGGGAGGAACATCGAACATCGAACGTCGAAGCTTCCGGGCGGAGTCACTGGCCACGCATGGGCACTGCGGCGAGACGCCGCAGCCACGTTGATGGTTTGGGCGCGCCCGGCGGTCGGGCTCTATCAGGCAGGAGAATTACCTCCTTACTTGATCCAGAAGCCGCCGACTTTGCCGTCCTTGAGGCTGAGGGTGCCTAGCAGGTCATCGCCGCCGTCCTTGAAGGTGAATTTCCAGAGGGAAACCGCGAAGCCTTTCTGCTTCAGCTCGCCGAGCCAGGTGACTTCGTAGCCGCCCTTGAGGCGCTCGGAGAGTAGTTTGACCGCGCCTTCGAATTGTTCCTTCGTCAGTCCTTTGAAAGAGGCGTCACCATCCGCGATGAAGGCGGCGTAGTCGTCGTTGACGAGGGCTTTTACCAGCTTGTCCGTTACTTCGGAACCGGCGGGAACCACGTCGGCGGCTGCGGACGAAACGCAGAGCGCAAGGGCGCAGAGAATGGGCAGGGTTTTCATGACGGAAGGTTTGTTAGTCCGCAGGGGCGAGGGAGAATTCAGTCCAACGGATACTCGCCGTCGTCGTCCACGCCCATCCAGCCGAGGCGGCCGAAGGCGCGCTTGATGGAGATGGTGGGCTCGCCTTCTTCCTCGCCTTCGCCATGCTCGATGGTGGCGGAACTGCTGAGGCCTCTGTTCGACTCGATGCTGATGACGGTGGTGTAGCTTTCCAGATAGATCCAGTCACCCCATGCCTTGGCTTCGTGGCGGGCTTCGAAATGTTCCTTGCGCAGGGAGGCCAGCACTTCGCTGATGGTGCTGGGGGTGGCGTCGTCTGGGAGTTTGATGAGAGTTTCCATTAGGAAGTAGGGGAAAGGGATGGGGTGGACTGTGTGAAGGGTAGAGCGAATTATGCAGCGGGTCGAGGATCGATTGCAAAACTCGCTTCGCAAAGTTTGGCGTAGGCGCCGCTCTCGGCGATGAGTTCGGCATGCGTGCCTTGCTCGATGAGGCGGCCCCGGTCGAGCACGCAGATGCGGTCGGCCTTTTGAACGGTGGAAAGGCGATGCGCAATCACGAAGCAGGTGCGATCGGAACGAAGGTTTTCAAGCGCTTCCTGGACGAGGCGCTCAGTTCGGTTGTCGAGGGCGGAGGTGGCCTCGTCGAGCAACAGCAGCGGCGGGTTTTTCAAGAGGGCGCGGGCGATGGAGAGCCGTTGTTTTTCCCCACCGGAGAAGCGCACGCCGCGTTCGCCGGCGACGGTGTCGAGACCCTCCGGGCTGGCACGGACGAATGAGGCGGCGTTTGCTGATTCGAGGGCGGTCCAGAGTTCGTCATCGGTGGCGTCCTTTTTCGCGAGCAGGAGATTGTCACGGAGGGTGGTGTTGAAGAGGAAGCTTTCCTGGGTGACGTAGCCGAGCTGGTCGCGCAGCCATTCCTTGGAAAGCCCGGCGAGCGGACAGCCATCGATGAGGATGCGGCCGCCGGTGGGTTCGTAGAAGCGGGTGAGCAGGTTGAGCACGGTGGATTTTCCGGCCCCGGTGGCACCGACGAGGGCGACGGTCTCGCCGGGTTTCGCTTCGAGTGAGAGCCCGTTGATGGTGGGGGCCTCTTCGGAGTAGCCGAAGGAGACATTTTCAAAACGGATGTGACCTTTGAGCTCCACGAGTCGCTCGCCCTCGGTGATGTGGGATTCGTCCGGCGTGTCGATGATCTTGAAAACGCGCTTCGCGGAGACGACGCCGCGGGTGAAGGTCTGCGAGAGGGTGTTGATGCGTGAAATGGGATCGAACAACGAGCCCCATGCGGCGATGAAGGCGATGACGGTGCCGGTGGTGAGCTGGCCATGGAGCGTCCACCACGCGCCGAACGCGACCATCAGGATGATGCCGGACTCGGCGATGAACGAGACGCCGGGCCAGACGAGTGACTGGCCGCGCATGACGGTCATGTGTTTCTCACCGACGCGTCTGGAGGCCTTGTCGAAATTTTCCAGCGCCTCGGGCTCCACGGTGTAGGCCTTGATCTGGCGGATGCCCGATAGATTGTCGTGCAGCACGGCATTGAGCGCGGAGGTGGCCTCGGACGAGGCGCGCCAGAGCGGCTCCGAGCGGCGGCTCCACCAGGTGGTGATGAGGCCGATGAGGGGCAGGGGAATGAGGGTGACGAGCGTGAGCTGCCACGAGTGATAGAACATGTAGCTGATCACGATGAGGAACTGCAGGATGGCGGCGATGGCCTGGTCCACGCCCTCGATGATGACGCGGTTCGTAGTGGGTACGTCATCCGCGACGCGGGACATGATCTCGCCGGACGAGGTCGAGTCGAACCACTTCACCGGCAGGCGCTGGAGTTTGTCGTAGAGTTCCACACGGATGAGGTGTGTTAGCTTCAGTTCGAGGGAATTGTTGAAATACGTGCGCAGCGTGAAGAGCAGCTGGCGGACCAGTATGGCACCCACGCCGATGGCCGCGGTGGGGAGGATGAGGTCCGGCCGGTTCTGGCCGATGATCACATCGATGAACCGCATGGTGATGCCGGGCAGGACGAGCACGAGCGAGGTGCAGACGACCGCCATGGCGAGGGAAACGGAGCTCTGCAGTGGGAAGCGAAAGGTGTGTCGGAGGATCCGCACGAGAGTGGACATGAGCGCATGTTGCCCCCGGATGTCGGAAAGGTCCAATCATGAATTGTGCTTGCCGGGTCAATCGTTCCGCCGATGGTCTGCGGGGACATGTTGTCGGACCCGTCTGTTTACGCGATCGCCTTGCTTGCCGCCGTCTGCATCGGACTGTCGAAGGCGGGGTTCAGCGGGATCTCGATGGTGTCTGTGGTCTTGTTAGCGGAGATCTACGGGGCGAAGGCGTCGGTGGGGTTGGCTCTGCCGCTGCTGATCGCCGCGGACCTGATGGCGTATCCGGCTTTCCTGAAGCACGGCTCGTGGGGGCCGGTATGGAAGATGTTAGGTCCGGCGTTGGTTGGCCTGATGATCGGCTGGTGGATGCTGGGGAAAATTTCCGAAGCGGACTCGCGGCGGGTGATCGGCGTGTGTGTGCTCTCGATGGTGGCGCTGCAGGCGCTGCGGCGGGTGCGGCCGGAGTTTTTCGACCGGCTGGCCCAATCGCATGGATTCGGACTGGGTGCCGGGGTGCTGGGTGGATTTGCGACGATGCTGGCGAACGCGGCCGGTCCGGTGATCCAGCTTTACCTGATGGCGCGGCGGATTCCGAAAATGGAGCTGATCGGGATCGGCGCGCGGTTTTTCCTGCTGATCAATCTGATCAAGGTGCCGCTCAACGCGCGGCTGGCGCTGATCACGTCCGACAGCCTGCTGGAAAACGCGCGGCTGCTGCCCGGCGTGGTGGTGGGCATCCTCGGCGGGAAATGGCTGATCCGGCGGGTGCCGCAGGTGGCGTTCGAGTGGATGATCGTGATTTTCTCGATCGGCGCGGGGCTGCGGTTGGTTTTCTGGTGAATTTACTGCCAAGGGTTTTCCCGCAGAGCTTTGTAGTTCTGCCAGGCGAGGAAGCCGAAGAGACAGGCGGTGTAAAGCGATCCCAATGCGACAAACGCATAGACGGCCATCGCCGCTCCGGCGGCAATACCGATCTGATAAACGAGCTTCTGCGGGCGAACGAACAGCTCCGTGATACGGCCGCCGTCGAGAGGCAGGACCGGCAGGAGATTGATGATGCCCCACCAGAAGTTGATCCACAACAGATGGCGGAGGAACACGTGGATGAAGGGTTTTTCATGTAGGAAATTGAGGAAAGCATCCGAGTTGATGGGGGCCGAGTAGTGGAAAAGGACGCGTTGGCTGTAGGCGATGACGTCCCCGGCCCCGAACACGAGCGAAAGCACGGCGATGATCACGAGGAGAAACGCAAATCCCGCGCCCGGTCCCATGGCGACGACCCAGAAACGCTGCGGGCGGGTGAAACGGCCACCCTCGTTGTAGGCGAGACCGCCGAAGCCGGTGAGAGCGATCCGGGCGTAACCTCCGCCCAGTCTGCGCCCGGTGAGTGCGTGGCCGAGTTCGTGGATGAGGATGGAAACAAAGGCCGCCACCACGAACAGCGCGGCGGCGAGCAGTCCCTCCCTGGAATCCGAATAAAGCCCGCCGCTCAACAGGACGGAGACGATCCAGAAGAAGGGTTGCACCTCCACGGGGATGCCGAAAATTGAGAATCGAATCATGCGCGCCGTCGTTAGGCCATGAAACCGGCGAACGCAAGGCCGGTTGGAAATTTCCCGGCCGGACCTGTTTGCCGCGCGGCCTTGACCATTCCCATTTCCACGAATATAGACTGCGCGGAGATACGGGAGACAACGTGTCCTGCTTTCACTGAATCCATCCTATTTTCCCGATGTCCACTCGCCTGCTTTCCTCCACACTCGCCGCCCTCACGGGGTTGGCTTTCGTCCTTTCCGTCACCTCCTGCGGGACCTCCTCCGGGGCGTCACCCGTGCGGCGTTCAAACCGGGTGCTCCACCAGTGGCACGACGACGGCGGAGAGGGCAAGGTTTCCATCCGCATCAGCCTTTCGGACCAGATCGCCGAGTTCAAGCGGGGCGACCGCGACATCGGCTGGTGCTACGTGGCGACCGGCAAGGAAGGCCACGACACCAGGCCCGGGAAATACACGATCACCGAGAAAATCGCCGACAAGTATTCCGGCAGCTACGGCTGGATCGAGGATGAGTTCGGCAACGTGACCAACGGCGATGCCACTCCGGGAACTCCGGTTCCCAAGGGAATGATTTATGTTCCGGCACCGATGCCTTATTGGATGCGAATCACCAGCTACGGTATCGGCATGCACGGCGGTCTCATTCCACAACCCGGCGAACCTGCCTCCCACGGCTGCATCCGGATGCCGAAAGATTTCGTATCGACCTTGTTTGACGCAGTGGTGGTCGGCACGCCGGTCACCATCACCCAAGAGCCGAGCAATCACGAGCCACAGATGGAAACCCCACCGCCGGCCACGCCTTTCCGCGGTGATTCACGCGTGATCGCCACCCGTCCTCTTAATCCGGACGAAATGCGCAGGGCGCGTCCCGCTCCCCGGACTCCGATCGATGATCGGTTCGGTTATTGAAGCACTGGCTCTTCCAATCAAAAATCAGCAATCAACAACCGTCATTCATCAATCCTGTTTTGGAAGCTGACCGACAGGCGGCGGATTGATTGCCGATTGATGATTGAGGAACTTGGATTTTGAATTTTTGTCCGCACCCAGGCAAAACAAAACCCGCTCGGAGGCGACCTCCTGAGCGGGTTTTCTTCGTCTTGGGTGTGTCCGAAAGGACCGGTGCGTTCTTGCTTATGGCTGGGCGGGAACGTAGAGTTCCGATCCTTTGGCCAGGACGGTTGCGTTGCTGAGATCAAGTCCGTTGAGGGCATTGAGTCGCTCGGGGTTCGTGCCGTGTTTGGCGGCGAATTCCTCGTAGGTCATCTCTCCGTCGATGGTGATGGGGTGGATTTTCTTTTCAGAGCTGGAGGCTGTTTCGGCGGCCTGCGGAGCGGCGGGTTCCGATTTTGCGACGGCTGGAGGAGTCGGCGCAGCGGGCTTCGGCTCGGAAGTCTTCGCGAATGGAGCGGGTGCCGGAGTGTGGGTTTTCTCAACTGCCGGAGCCGGAGCTTTCGAGGCGATCACCGGAATGCTCGACGTCGGAGCCGGGGATTTCGCGGCAACGGACTGCTTGGCGGGTTCCGGTGCGGGAGCCTTCGCGACGGCTTCGGGAGCGGGTGAGCCTTTGGCAAGATTGATGACCTGGCCGGTGCGCAGCGAAGTGGGTTTCACCTTCGGATTCGCGGCGATCAGCGAGGCGACGGAGACTTTCTGTTTCCGCGAAATGCTGGAAAACGTGTCGTTATCGCGGATCGTGTAGCTTTTGCCGGGCGTCGGGGTGGCGACTTCGGAAGTCTTGGCCGGGGCTGCTGATTCTTTCAAGGATGCGACTGCGGCGGAGTTCGGCACCTTCAGTTTTTGGCCCGGATGAATGAGTGAGTTCGTTTTCAGCCCGTTGGCCTTGGCGAGAGTTTCGGGAGAAGTGCTGACCTTGCGGGCGATCTTCTCAATGCTGTCGCCGGCCTTCACGATGTAGTTCGTGCTGCCGGGAGTGACGCCCGGGTTGGCCGAGTCCTCGGGGCGGGAAGGCTGGGCGGATTTCTCTGCAACCTCGCTCTGGGCGGCCGCAGCCGTGCGCGTGGTGGAAATGCCGGAACGCAACTTCGAGTTGTCCTGCTCCAGTTGTTGGATCTGTCGCTCCTGCTCGGCGCACTTGGCGCGGAGGATCTCCACCTCGGATTTGGCGCTCAGTGAAGGGGAAGCGAAAACCATGGACAGCGTGGCGAACAGCAGAGTTGGTTTCATGTTGCGCCTTGTTTTTCAAAAATTGTGATTTAGATCAAGCGAAAATCAATATTTCTTAATTAATTGGAGCCGCGTCAATCCAATCTCCCGCCCAACGAAAATCGGGCGATCCACCCAGGACCGCCCGTTTACTCTAAAAATTCCCGCTTTCCGGGCACGAAAAAGGCGGCCCCGAAATCGGGACCGCCTTTTGAAAAGGAACGGGTGGAAGCGTCGCTTACTTGTCGTTGACGCGACCTTGGTAGCTGTTGTCTTCCGTTTTCACGCTGATCTTCTCCCCGACGTTGATAAAGAGCGGGACTTGGACGATCAGGCCGGTTTCCATGACGGCAGGTTTGTAAACGTTGTTCGCGGAGTCGCCTTTGACGCCTTCCGAGGACTCGGCCACGACCATGACCATCGAGAGCGGGAGATCGACGGCGACGACGATGCCGTCAGCGACCATGAGATTGTAAAGCTGGCCTTCGATGAGGTAGTTCTTCACGTTTTCGATCAGGTCCTCATAAACGACGGCATCTTCGTAGGTGTTCGGGTCGAGGAAGTGGTAACCGCTGCTGTCCTTGTAAGAATATTCGTGCGGAGTGCGCTCAAGCACAACGCCTTCGACGGAATCGTTGGAAGTCATGCGCAGGTTGAAAACCTTCTTGGTCGCCACGCTGCGGATGGACATCTGGACGTAGGAGGCCATCCGTGGAGGAGTCTTGAGCTCGTGTTCGATCACAAGACAGACTTCGTTGTTGTGGCGGACGGCGTGTCCCTTGCGGAGGTTGATGATCGGTGTGCTGGCCATGATTTGTGCGGGCTGGGATAGGGCGGGAGCCGGGAGGTGGCAAGCGCGTAGTTTCAGGCCATCTGCTGTTTCACCCAAGCGGCGAGCTTTTGATCGTCATCGTGGGTGGCCCACACATGGCGGAGGAAATCAGCGGGATGGATATCGCCGTGGTTCAGGAGGAATCGCCGGTCGCCGCCGCAGCCGAACATGAGATCCGGATCCAATTCACCGCGCAGTTTCGCCCGGGCCTTGGCAAGAATCCGCGGCAGATACGCCATGCCATCGAGTTCGTCGCCGAAGGTCGGGATATCGTCGCGGGTGAGAACTTTGTCGCTCTTCTGGCCATTTTGGACCGTCAGGAAATAGTCCCGGCGGACGGATGCCACCAGCAGCGCGGTGGAAATGGAGGGCACGCCCTCACCGCAGAAGTCCTCGACGAAGTCGAAGAACTCGCGCGGCTGGCAGCCGATTTCACCCAGAAACGCGAGATCGGCAGGTGTGTAGTAGTTTTCAAAATCCACATCGCCGGATTGGAAGCGGGCGGCGCAGCGGTCGAAGAGGGCGAGAAAGGAGTCGTTCCAAGTCATGGTGGTGGAATAGAGAGAGGAATCAGCCTTCCGCATGCTTTTTCTTCGCGCAGGGTGCGATGGCGTCGATCGCGGCACACAAGGCCTCGTCCGGAACCGGAGCCTGGAGCGCGTCGAGCGAATCATCCAACTGCGCGACCGTGCGCGCTCCGATGATCGACGAGGTGACCGCTTGGGAACGCAGCGTCCACTGGAGGGCGAGGTGGTTGAGCGGCATGCCGTTCGCAGCGGCAAGGTCGCCGAGCGCGCGGATTTTTTCCTGCTGGGCTGCCACTTGTTCGACCTTGAGAAACCCTTCGGAACGCGCGGCGCGCGAACCTTCCGGAATGCCGGTGAGATACTTGGGCGTGAGCATGCCCTGGGCCAGCGGGCTGAAAACGACGCAGCCGATGCCCTCGTCCAACAGATAGTCGAGGATGCCTTCCTTTTCCGGCCAGCGGTTGAGGATGGAATACGGCGGTTGATAGATCAGGCAGCGGATGCCCATGTCCTTGAGGATTTTCACCGCTTTTTTCAAACGCTTGAGCGGGTATTTGGAAAGCCCGACGTAGAGCGCCTTGCCGCTGTGCACGGATGTGGCGAGCGCGGACATGGTTTCCTCCAGACGGGTGTTCTCATCCGGGCAGTGCGAGTAGAAAATGTCCACGTAACTCTGGCGCAGGCGCTTGAGCGACTGGTCGAGCGAGGCGAGCAGGTGCTTGCGTGATCCGTTCAGGCCGTAAGGTCCGCTCCACATGTCGTGGCCGGCCTTGGTGGTGATGACGAGCTCGTCGCGGTAGCTGGCGAAATCCTCGACCAGGATGCGGCCGACGTTTTCCTCCGCCGAGCCCGGAGGCGGGCCGTAGTTGTTAGCTAGGTCGAAGTGCGTTACGCCGCGGTCGAACGCGCGGTGCATGATCCGGCGGGCTTCCTCGAAGTCGTCGACGTGGCCGAAGTTGTGCCAGAACCCCAGCGAGATCGCGGGCAGAAGCAGACCTGAATCACCGCAGCGCCGGTAAGGCATGCGACCATCATAACGGGCGGAGTCGAACATGCCGGTAAATTGGCGGGCCACCGTGCCGATGCCAAGCACTGTTCTCCCCGGTCCGGATTTTCGGAAACTGTCACAGGAATCCGATTGCCATGTGCCGCGCTATTCGATAGGGGCTCGTGCGAGATGATGTGTAAAGTCCGCCAAACCCCATGGAGGCGCTGGTTTGCGCCCTTGGTCTGGCTGGCGGTCTTCCAGGTCTTCGTCATCGGACTGATGGCCTCCTCGTCGCAACTGCACGAGCACTTCCACGCCGACGCGCACGATTGCGACCACCACTGTTTGTCGACGGAGTTCCAATCCGGCACCATCGATCTAACGGTAATTGTGCCGGTCGTCGCTCCGGACTTCCAGCCGGTGCCCGTCGGCACCGTGGTCGTCTCGGCGGAAGCCCGCCATCCGCTGCCGCATCATCTCTGTGGCAGCCTGCTCGAACACGGGCCGCCGGCCCTTGCCTGATCGAATGAATCCGTTTCGCGGAGACAGCGTTTGTCCCCGTGCCTGACCAATGCGGCCCATGCCGTGTTCCCTTGCTCATTTCAATCATGCAGAATCATGTACTTTCGCAAATCCGTACCCATTTTCATCACCAGTATCCTCATCTCCCTCCGCCTCCACGCCGAGGAACCCGCTTCTAACGAAGCCATCCAAAAACAACTCCTGGAAATGCAGAAAAGCATCCAGGACATCCAGACCCGCCATCAGGCGGAAATCGACACGCTGAAAAAACAGATCGACGAACAACAGGCGCTCATCGCCGCGCTGAAACCTCCGGCGCCCGACAACCCGCCTGTGCTGCCGGATCCGCCACCCGTCATTCCGACCAGCGATCCGTCGCTTGTTCCAGCGGCGATGCCAGCGCCGGGCGAGTTGTTTCCGACGACCGATCCATCGGTCGTCACGGGATCATCGTCCGAAGCACCGACACCGGGCCTGATTCCCGCACCCGGTCTGATCGGCGGCAGCGGTGGAGCGGCGAAGGGGAGTTACCTCAACATCTCGTTCGACTCGGTTTTCGTCGGCGCGGCATCGTCCGCGGACGATCTGAGCACGCTCGAAGTCGGCGACCACGATCCCCAGCAGAACGGCTTCAACGCCCGCAATGTGGAGCTCGCACTCGACGGCGCGGTGGACCCCTACTTCGAGGGATTCGCCAACATCGTCTTCAAACTCGATAACGACAACGAAAGCTCTGTGGAAGTGGAGGAAGCATTCGGCCAGACCACCTCGCTGCCGTTCGGCCTGCAGGTGAAGGGCGGACAGTTCTTCACCCCGTTCGGCCGCATCAATCCGACTCACCCGCATACGTGGGATTTCATCGATGCGCCTCTGGTGCAGGGGATGTTGCTGGGGCCTGACGGACTGCGCGGAGTCGGCGGACAAATCGCATGGGTCATTCCCACGCCGTTTTACGCGCAGGCTCTGTTAGCCGTGCAAAACGGCCAGGGCGGTACCGGTTATTCTTTCCGCAATCCGGGCGACGACGGCACCTTCTTCGGCAGACAGACGATCGACCGCCAGACAGACGGTTTGTCGGATCTGGTGTTCACCCCGCGCCTCGAAGCGTCGTTTGATCTCACCTCCACGCAGACGATTCTCACCGGAGTTTCAGCCGCGTTCGGGCCGAATGATACCGGGGAAAACGCGAACACGCAGATCTACGGCGTCGATCTGTTTTACAAATGGAAACCCGCCAATGCGGAAGGCGGCTGGCCCTTCGTGAAATGGCAGAGCGAGGCGATGTTCCGCCGTTTCGAAGCCGGACGCGGACTGGATGACTCCTTCCCCGCAGCGGAAACCTTCAGCGACTGGGGCGCTTATTCCCAAGTCGTCTGGGGCTTCCACAAGGGCTGGGCCGCCGGACTCCGCGGCG
Source organism: Luteolibacter sp. (assembly GCA_039915545.1). Taxonomy (GTDB): domain Bacteria; phylum Verrucomicrobiota; class Verrucomicrobiia; order Verrucomicrobiales; family Akkermansiaceae; genus Luteolibacter. The sequence continues at coordinate 8,879 of JBDSNC010000011.1, read as the reverse complement.
ACTACGTGAACTTCGACGATTCCTCCATCACCGATGATCCGCTGCGCCAGAGCAGATACCGCATTTCAGGCGATGTGACGTGGTATCCGTCCGAGTTCTCGAAGCTCCGCCTGCAATACAACCACGACATTCTGAAGTCGAACGACTTCCTGCCGTCCAGCGACGAGGACTCACTCTTCCTCATGTATGAAATCAGCCTCGGTGCCCATGGCGCCCACAAATATTGAATCCAACAGATAACAAATCAGACCTATGAAATCAAAAATCATCATCCTGCTGTCGGCACTCGTCTGCACGGCGCACGCCAAGCTCAACGTCGTCACCACGCTGCCCGACTATGCCGCGATCGCCCGGGAAATCGGCGGAGATCTGGTGGATGTCACCGCGATGGGGAAACCCACCGAGGATCCGCATTTCGTTGATGCGCGTCCGAGTTTCATCGTGAAACTCCGCACGGCCGATGTCCTCATCGAGGGCGGAGCCGAGCTGGAAGTTGGCTGGCTGCCACCACTCTTGCAGACGGCGCGGAATTCGAAAATCGAAGTCGGCGCACCCGGCCGCGTGCTTGCCTCGGAGGGCGTTCATTTGCTCGATGTTCCCGCCACACTCACCCGCGCCGCCGGAGATGTCCATGCTTCGGGCAACCCGCATTTCATGGTGGATCCGATCATTGCGAAGGCCGTTGCAGCGCACATCGCCACGGCATTCGCCGCGACCGATGCCGCCAATGCGACGGTCTATCAGGCGAACGTGAAAAAGTTCGGAACCACCATCGATGCGAAGCTCCAGGAATGGGGGCGTGCCATGCTGCCGTTCCGGGGACAGCACGTCGCCGCTTATCATGACGACTGGCTCTACTTCGCCCATCGCTTCGGACTCGACGTGAATGTTTTCCTGGAGCCGAAACCTGGCGTGCCTCCATCACCCGCGCGTCTCGCCGAGGTGATCGGCCTGATCAAGAGCAACCACATCAAGGCGATCATCGTGGAACCCTATCACAACCGCAGGATCGCCGAAAAGGTCGCGTCCTCCACGGGGGCCACCGTCGTCGATGCCGCGCAGTATCCGGAAGCCCTGCCGAACACCACGACGTATGTCCAACTGATCGACGTCCTGGTTGCCCGCATCACCACCGCCCTCAAGAACTGATACCATGTGGGAAGTCATGATGTGGCCGGTAATGGCCTGCGTATTGTTGCCCGGACTGCTCGTTTATCTCGGACTGCACGTCGTCCGGCGGGGGATCATTTTCATCGACATCGCGATGGCTCAGATGGCCTCGCTCGGCGTCTGCTTCGCCGTGATGAAACACATGGATCCCAACGGACCGACGACGTTCTGGATCTCCCTCGGATTCACGGTGCTGGCCGCCGCGCTTTTTGCCTTTACGGGAAAACGCACTGGTGAGGTGCCGCAGGAAGCGATCATCGGCATCGCCTACGTCGTCGCTGCTGCGGCATCGGTGATCCTGCTGAGCTATTCCACCGAGGGCGATGAGCAGATCAAGAACATGCTCGTCGGCAACATCCTGCTGGTGACGAAGGAGGAAATTTTCCGGACATTGGCACTGTTTGCCGGCGTCGGGATTTTCCACTGGCTCGCGCGGAAACAATTCATGCTGCTGTCGTTCTCCCCGAAAGAGGCGGCGGCTGGCGGCATGCGGGTGAAGCTGTGGGACTTCCTGTTCTACGCCACTTTCGGATTGGTGGTGACTAGTTTCGTGCAGATCGTCGGCGTGCTGCTGGTTTTCACCTATCTGATTGTGCCTGCCGTCTGCGGGATTCTGATCGCGCGCCGGTTCGGAGCGCGGTTGGCGGTCGGCATCGTGCTGTCGCTAGTCGGTGGCGTGGGCGGGCTGGTGATTTCCTTCTATCAGGACCTTCCGTCCGGCGCGGCGATCGTTTGCGTGTTCGGGGCTCTGCTGGTGTTGGCGGGGATCGTCTCCGCTGTTTTGAACCGCAGGGCGGCAATTCCCGGGAAATGAATAAAAGAAAAGAGCGCGTTGGATATCCCCCCGGATCTCGCAACGCGCTCTTTTTTCTGGGCCATCGGCTTAGGCCTTGTTCGGTTGATTTCCCCCCGGAATTCAATTCGAAACGTGCGGCCCAGCTTTTTTGAGGCTGGAGTTTTGAGGAGGCGGACCTCGCTCAGAACGAATTCAAATTACCTGAAGATCAGGAGAATGAAATCAATTTAAGGTCCCGATTCCGGCCAACTGGTCCCAAAATCGGCCATAAGGGCGGATTTCGGGGTTTGAATTCAACAGAAGTTGAAAATTCGGGTCTCAAGCCGGTTCTTCGAGCACGATTCTCGGGAATACCGGTTTCGGCTTGCCGATGGTGTGGCCGTCGGGGAGGAGGCCCCATTGGAGGTCGGAGAGCTTGAGGGTGGCGAGCGACGGGAGATCGAGTTGGGCAGCGAGTTTCGCGGTGATCTCCGGCAGGACGGGGGAGATGAGCACGGCGATGTGGGCGACGCTTTCCGCGAAGTGATAGAGGATGGTGGCGACGCGCTCCTTTTTCTCCGGATCCTTGTTCAGCTCCCACGGTTTCATGCGCTCGGCATACTGGTTGCAATGCACCACGTGGCGGTTGAGGGCTTCGAGGCCTTTGGAAATGTCGTATTCGTCCATCGCGGTCTGATAGGCCGCGATGGATTCCTTGAGCGAGGCCTGCAGGGCGATGTCCTCTTCCAACAGCGGGCCGGTGTTGTGAAGAATTCCGTCGGTGAAACGCTGGCTCATGTTGAGCGCGCGGTTGCAGAGGTTGCCGAGTTCGTTGGCGAGCTCGGTGTTGAAGAGCATGACGAGGCGGTTGAGATCGAAGTTCGAATCGCGGCCGGTGACGATGTCGCGCACCAGATAGTAGCGCACGGCCTCGACTCCGAATTTGTCGGCGAGTTCGTTAGGGTCCACAATATTGCCGGTGGATTTCGACATCTTGTCACCGCCGAGGCCGTTCCAGAATCCGTGCACGAGCAGTTGGGGCATTTGGGCGTCCGTGAAGCCCATGGCGTGCAGCATGCAGAACCAGTAAATGCCGTGGGCGGGAATCAGGATGTCCTTGCCGATGATGTGCACAGGGCGGTCCGACCAGATTTTTTCGAAATCCGGCAGGCCTGAATCCGCAGCAGCCTGATAGCCGGCGAAGGAGATATAGTTGATCAGCGCGTCGAACCAAACGTAGGTGACGTAGTTTTCATCGAAGGGGAGTTCGATACCCCAGCGCAGGCGTTCCTTCGGGCGGGAAATGCAGAGGTCGGTGCCGGTGTTCTTTTCAAGCGCGTTCAGCAGTTCGGATTTGCGGAAAGCGGGGATGATGACGTCCGGTGTGGTTTCGAGGAAATTTTTCAGCCAATCCGTGTGTTCGCTGAGTTTGAAATACCAGTTCTCCTCCTGGATCTCGACGACCTCGCCCCACTCGGGACCGAAATTGCCGGAGTCATCCTTGTCGCGATCCTGGAGAAATTGCTCCTGCCGCACCGAGTAGTGGCCGGCGTAAGACTTCTTGTAGAGCTGGCCCTGTTCCTTGAGCTCGCTGAGAATTCCGCGGACGCAGGCCTTGTGGCGCTCGTCGATGGTCTCGGCCCAGCCGTCGTATTTCACGTCGAGTTTTTCCCAGAGATCGGAGAATTTCAGGGTCGTGCGTTTGACGAATTCTTCGGGAGCGATGCCTTCCTTTTCAGCCGTTTGTTGGACTTTCTGGCCGTGCTGATCGACTCCGGTGAGGAAATACGCCTCGTCTCCGCGCAAGCGGCGGTAGCGGGTGATCACATCGGCAAGGACCTTTTCGTAGGCGTGGCCGATGTGAGGTGAACCGTTGGTGTAGTCGATGGCGGTGGTGAGGAAGAACATGGTGGAGAAGGGGAAAGTGAGCAGTGATCAGTGAGCGGAAAGAGATGCCGCAGGCGACGGGGGAGGGAAACACAGAGTCGGGCGATTCTGCAAGGGTTGGGAAACAATAAGGGGAGTGGATGTTCCGTCCTCTTGGGCAAGAAGCCCAAGCCCCCTATCTGACGACTTTCCCGCCGAGCGAGAGGATGCGGGCGTTGCCTTTGGCGGACTCTGCCTCGGGGATGTTGCCGTCGCGGACGTACATCTGGGAGAGGCCGGTCCAGGCGAGGAGGTCGTTCGGTTGCAATGTGACGGCTTGCAGGCCGCAGCCGATGGCTTCCTTGGTCTGGCCGGTTTTCAGGAGGGCCATTCCGAGCGCGTGCCAGCCGTCGAAAAACGCGGGATCGAGGCTGACGCAGCGGCGGTATAGGGCGATCGCTTCGTCGAATTCGCCAACGGCGAGGTGGCCGTTGGCGTCATCGAACAGATCCTGGAGGTCGTCGGACATGGGGAAAAGCGGCGACCGGAAATCGCCGGAGCTTAGTGCAGTTTGACGATTTCCTCAACCTTGGCGGCTTCGATGCGGGCGTTCATCCACGACACGAAGGCGACGGTCTCGTTCTCGTTGGTGCGGGCGGTGACCTCGCTGTCGAGACGCTTGGCGGCGTCGGCTTCCTTCACCACCTCGCGCTTGGCGACGTAGAGAATGAACGCTCGGTCCGACTCGGTGATGACATCAGCGACCGTGCCGGGATCCACTGCCTTGACGGCGGTGAACAGATTTTGCGGCTCGTTCGCACCGTCCGGGCGGGAAGTGCTGATGATGTCCTTGAACGGATGGATCTCGGTGGTGATTCCGGCTTCCTTGGCCGCTTCGGCGAAGGTCTTGCCGCCGGTGACCAAGGTCTTGATCTTGGTGGCGGCTTCGTTGGCGGCGGTTTTCAGCGCCTCACCGGCCTTTTCTGAAATGTATTGGGCGCGGGCGTCGGCACGGGCTTCTTCGAAGGTTTTCGGACGGGATTTTTCCTCACCGTCCATGCGGGCGACGACCCATTGGTTTTCGCCGACAGGGATGGCTTCCGAGACTTTCGAGAAAGCGTCGGTGGTGAGTTGGATCTTGAAAAGCTCGTCAACGGCCTTGCCGCCCTTGCTGGAGGAGGCGCGGAGGCTGATGTCGATGTCCTTTGGCGGAGTGGCTTGGGCGAAAAGCTCGGTCGTTTTCACTTCCCAACCGTTTGCCTTGGCGAGTTCCTCGAAACCGGCACCCTTCTGCTCTTCCAGTTTATAGAGGAAATCATCGACGAGCGTGTCGGTCTCAAGCTGCTTCTTGCGGCGCTCTTCGGCGAGGGCAGCGGACTTTTTGGCCTTTTCCTCGTCCTTTTTCTTCTTCGCTTCCTTCTTGGCCTCGTCGCTGGCGGTGGCTTCTGCGATGGATTCCGGGGCGTCCTTGTCGGCGGTTTCGGCGGGGAGCACCGGCGTCACGAGCACGTAGGTGAACTTACGGAGCGGGGCGGTGGTGAAGGCGTCCTGGATGTTTTCCCAGTAGGCTTTGATCTCCTCGTCCTTCGGCTGGATTTTCTCCTCGAACGGGGAAAGGTCCATGCGGGCGATCTCGCCGCTGATCTTCTGGTTTTCCAGCGCGAGGTTCTTGGCGACCGCGTCGCGATCCACGGACAGGCCGGAGCCGACGATGGAGTTGATTTTCTTGGAAGCGAGCACGTCCGAAGCGAGTTCGCGGATGTCGTTTTCCGTCAGACCGAGGCGGCCGATGTATTTCTCGATGTAGGTGCGGTAGGTTTCCGGGTTGAACTTGCCGTCCGGTCCGGCGAAGGCGCGCATCGATTTGATATACGCGGAAATCTCCTCGTCAGCGGGATACACGCCGAATTCCTCTTTGGCTTGGCGCAGGATCATGCGTCCCACGAAAAATTTCTCAGATGCGTCATCCTTGCTGGTGGCGCCGGTGGACATGCCCATCAGGAACTGGTAGAGCCCGAAATCTCCCGACTGCGCGAGACTCGATGTCAGCTCGAAGGCACCTTGGCCGAGGGTCTTGTATTCCTTGTCGTTGTAAGTGCGGTCGGCGATCTTGATGACGGCATGCCCGCCCCCCATCGCGCCGCGTGCGCTGCGGGAATCGAGGAATAAGAAACTGAAGAACAGGATCACGAGGATCACCATCATCAGGCCAGTGTATTTGCGGATGTTCTCAATCATGAAATTTCGGGCTGCCGTTTCGGGAGGCGGCGGCGAGTTAAGAGGGTGAATGCAGCGGCTTCAATGGTTAATTGTCAGCGGATTTCGCGGGCCGTCCGGGGCGGTTCGGGAAATTTCCCCCAACCCCTGCGGAAACGCCCCCACCATCCGGCGACATCCGTCGGGATTCCCTGAAGAATCTGGCTTGCCCCCCGGCGGAAATGCGCGTTCCTTCGGCCCTCCATGAACTTCCGCTGGCTCAACGCAATCCTTTGGGGAAACTCCGTCGCACTCTCCTGGATGTGGGGGCTCGGCCTGTTTTTCAGTGTCCAGATGACCTTCATGTTCGGCCTTCAGGGGCTGCTGCTATTCGCCATTCCGAACGCGCTCGGACTGATGCTGTTCGGTTTCCTGACCCAGATTGTCGCGAAACGCCACAGCGGCGGGCAGGAATCACTCGCGATCTTTTTCGACAAATTCTCCAAACCCTTCCGCCTGATTTTTTATATCTACCAGGTGGTCGCCCTCACGCTGACCGTTTTCGCGCTGAGCAAATACCTCTTCGGCTCGCTGGAACTCGTGCCCGGCGCGCTGAAATGGATCTACCTCAGCATGGTCGTCTTTGTGGTGCTCGCCGCCGGCTGTTTGTTCGGGGAGGAATTCGGCATCCAGCGCATCAAGTTCGGCCATGCGATGTTCGGCGGGCTGCTGGCCGTCTGCGTGGGCGTCGTGCTATTCAGCCTGCATCCGCTCGTTCCTGAGAACATCCCGTGGGGGGCCGCGCTGCCGACCGCTTGGAAAGGCCCGCAGCTTTTCGGTTACGCGGTTCCATTGCTGGTCGGCCTGCTGGTCGGCCCCTGGCTGGATCTCCAGCACTGGCAGCGGGCGATCCAGATCCACCGGGAAAACACCTCGATCCGCAGCAGTTACTTCTTCGGCGGCCTGATCTTTTTCCTGATGCTGCTTTTCCACGGCTGCCTCGCCGCGTGGGTCCTCGCCAAGACCCATCCCAGCCCTGACGACTTCCCCAAAGGCCTTGATAGCTTCCGCTACGCTCACGATCTGGTTGTTAACTACATCGACGGCCTGCCCGCCGCGTCAAAAGGCCTGCTGCCCGCCGCCTACTATGCGTTCCTTGGCATTTGTGCGCTGACCACCCTGGACAGCGGTTATGTCGCGTTGAAATGGTTCCTCGGTGCGAATCTCGGAAAAAGCGACAACCTCATCGTCGGCATGCTGCCGAAACGACTGTTGGAATCTCCGATCCCGACCTTCCTGGTGATCCTCCTCATCACCCTCGTCGGACTGCTCGCCCGGCTGGAGCTTGAGTATTTCATGGTGTTCTACGCCTCGTTTTTTGTCGGCTACGCTTCACTGGCCGTCGCCCGCTGCTTCGTGCCGAACTCGCAGCACGCGCTGCCGCAGATCCGGATGTTTTCCCTGGCCAGCATCTCGCTCGTCATCTTTGCTTTCGGTTACTGCACCGGCGCGAGCTTCCTGCTCATCCTCGGTTCCCTCCTGCCGCTGATCTACGTGCTCTGGTTGGTGTTCAATACCGACCTTCTCCGCGTCGTCACCGAAAAGGCCGGCGAGGTCATGGAGGCAGCTTCCGAAATCCCCGCTCTCAAGGCCATCGCCAAGACCGCCACCGTGGCCACCGGCTCCGACGTCGTCGCCCCTCACGACCACCACGCCCTCGGCGGTCACTTCGAGGGCAAGTGGTTCGTCTATTCGATGATCGCCACCTATCAGGACACCAACTCCGTCGGCAACGTTTACTTCGGCATGTATGGGCTCTTCGTCGGAAAAACCCGCGAACTCTTTTTCAACGTCGCGATGCCGGACTTCGATCTGAAGACGACGAAGTTCTACATCCTCACCCGCTCCTTCGAACACAAGTTCGTCCGCGAGGCCCGCGAGTTCGACACCATCACCATCAAGATCAAGGTGGCCGACTTCAACCGCAAGTTCTGCACCCTCGAGCACCAGATCTTCGGCTCCGAAAACGAACTCCTCGGCAAAGGCAAACAAAGCCTGCTCTTCGTCTCCTCCAAGGACTACAGCCTGCTCGACATCCCGTCCGAGGTTTACACTGCTTTCATGCCCTACACCTGAGCAAAGAGCAAAGGACTTCAGTCCGCTCTTCGGCGTGACACAGACATTCCTGTCTGTTCTTTCGCAAGCCACGGTCTCCCGAAAAGGCTGGCGCTGCGAATTCAAGACATGGATTCCTCCTCGTGACTCACGAGGGTCCGATATCCTGTGTCCGCTGCCGATCAACCGCAGGTCCATCTACTTCTTCAGTATGCGAAAAGCGCGTCCGGCCGATCCTGCGGATGATGTGCTAGATGTGCGGTAATGCAGTCTTGTCGTCGCTGCCGGACGCATCCCCATTTGAGGGGATGATCTAACGTGAGTTGCCGCCCTTGTCCGTCAGGTAGCCCGTTGATCCGCCGTAAGTTACGAGTCAATCCTGTTTGAAAACCCGCTCCCGAGTTTGTCCCCGACGAGGTTCCACGGGTGCTCCCGGGGGCGCAGTGGAACATCTCCTGCTGGTCCGGACTTGTGCAATTCCAAACAAAGCATTCCCCGTTCATGGCCAATCTCATGCATTCTCGTAAATTCGCTTCCGTCATTTTCGTTTCCGCAGCAATCGCCGCCACTGCGATTGATTGCGATGCCGCAAACATCATCTTCGACGGTGGCGCTGATGGAACCGGAACAGACATCGGAACCGCGCTCAATTGGAGTGGTGATGTCCTGCCCGCTCCAGGAACGCCCGACGTCGGCCTCTTTGACGGCACGGTGGCCGGTGGGCTGGCGCTCTCCTACAGTGGGGGAATCGCCGGTT
>JBDSNC010000273.1:0-19691 GCA_039915545.1 Luteolibacter sp. | reverse complement strand
CGCCGCAACCACTTTCCTGCTGGAATGTTGTGGCGCGACGTCGCGACCACAGCCGGACGCCGCGGGTTGATGGTTGCCATCCGCCGTGATGCCGGAGTAGGTTCACACACCGGGCCGTTATTCTGATTTCGCTATCATCAGGGAGCTGATCCGGATTGCCTGCCCGAAGAACCCCCATGGAAAGCGACATCACCAGAATGCTCCGTGCGGCAAGCGCGGGTGGCAGCCTGCCTTCCGAGGATCTGCTGCCGCTGGTTTATGACGAGCTGCGCCGTCTGGCATCCGCCGACATGCGCGGCGAGGCCTTGGGGCAAACGCTCCAGCCGACCGCGCTGGTCCACGAAGCCTGGCTGCGGCTCGCGGGTAACGACGAGCGCCGCTGGAACGACCGGGCTCACTTTTTCCGCACCGCCGCGCTGGTCATGCGGCGCATCCTGGTGGACCGCGCGCGGCAGAAATCGAGCCTCAAGCGCGATGGCGGCGAGCGGATCGATATCAATGACGTCAATCTTGCCCAGGCCACGCAGGATGACCGCGTCCTGCTGATCAACGAAGTGCTGGACCGTCTGGAAAAAGAGAACCCGCAGGCCGCGCAGATCATCACCATGAAATTTTTCGGCGGCCTGACCAACCATGAGATCTCCGAGGCGCTGGGCATGCCGGAGCGCTCCGTGGACCGCCGCTGGAGCTATGCGAAGGCGATCCTGTTCCGGATGATCCGGCAGGAAATCTGATATTTGTTCTGGCGGGCAAGGACACCGGATAACGCTTATCCCCATGAAGGCATGACCGAAACCCAAGAACAGATCGAGGAAATCCTCTACGAAGGGCTTGTGAGCCTGGAGAATCCGCAGGAACGCGAGGATTTCCTGGAGCAGACCTGCCGGGGAAATCCGGAACTGCGCGCGCGGCTGGAGGAGCTGGTTTCGCTGAGTGACGAGGCGGAGACGTTTTTTGACAGGACTCCGGAATTAACTGTCTCAGAGGCCCGCGAGGAGGTGGTGAAAACGCCGGACGGGGATTTCACGGAAAGCGTGGGGACCCGGATCGGCCGCTACCGGCTGCTGGAGCGCCTCGGCGAGGGCGGCCATGGAGTGGTCTATCAGGCCGAGCAGTTGGAGCCGGTGCGCCGCCGGGTGGCACTGAAGGTCATCCGCGTGGGGATGGACACGGAGAGCATCATCGCCCGTTTTGAAATGGAGCGTCAGGCGCTGGCCTTGATGGATCATCCTAACATCGCCCGCGTTCTCGATGCGGGAGCCACCGTTTCCGGCAGGCCGTTTTTCGTGATGCAGATGGTGAAGGGAAAACGGATCACCGATTTCTGCGACGAGAACCACCTCGATCTTCCCGCCCGGCTGAGGCTTTTCATCCCCGTGTGCATGGCCATCCAGCATGCCCACCAGAAAGGCATCATCCACTGCGACATCAAGCCGTCCAACATCCTCGTCACCCTGCATGACGGTGTGGCGGTGCCCAAGGTCATCGATTTCGGCATCGCCAAAGCCACCGAAAGCGGCAATCCGGACATCGCGGCCACCGCCTCCCAACCGTTCATCGGCACACCCGCCTACATGAGTCCGGAGCAGGTGGACGGCGACGGGCTGGACGTGGACACCCGGAGCGACATCTACAGCCTCGGGGTCGTGCTCTATGAATTGCTGGCCGGCGTGCCTCCGCGCGATGCCACGAAATTCAGACACTCCAGCCCGGAGGAAATCCGCAACCTGCTGCGGGATTCAGAGGTCCGTGCACCGTCCGCTCGACTGCACTCGTGTCCGCGGGAAAAACTGCGTGAGGCGGCGGAAAAAAGGCGCACGGAGCCGGGCCGTCTCGCCGGGATCCTGCTCGGCGATCTCGATGCGATCATCATGAAAGCAATGGAGCCCGATCGCCAGCAGCGGTATGGCACGGTCAACGGATTGGCAGCGGATTTGTCCCGCTACCTCGACAACGAGCCGGTGACCGCGCGCGGCGCGGGACGACGCTACCGGTTGGGCAAACTCGTCCGGCGCAACAAGGTCGTGTTCGCCGCAGGGGCGGTGGTGGCGCTGGCCCTGAGTGGGGGATTCGGTACTTCGACGTGGCTGTTTTTCCGCGAGGCCCACGCCCGCCAAGAGCAGGCACGATTGAGGCATTCCGCGGAAATCGCACGCTCCAACGAGTCCAAACTCCGCGCGAAGGCCCAGGTTGGCGAAACGGTGGCCCACGCTGCGGTGCTCATCAGTCATGGTGAAATTCAGCAAGCGGACAGCCTGCTTGCCAATGTGGACCCGGACAACGTGCCCGCCTCGCTCGAATCCGTCACCACCTTCCGCACGGTGGGCGAGTGGCTGCTCCACGAAGGCCGCTGGGAAGAGGCGTCCAAGCGTCTTGCTGCGGTGGCACAGGCCATTGCCCGGGTGGACAAGTCCGAGTCGGATTCGATTTCCATCCACTTCGTGTCCGCCGCCGCTGCGGTGACCGATGCCGGGAATGCGGAAAACTACGAGCGGCTCCGACAGATGGCGGCGGACCGGTTTTCCACCACCACGAATCCGATCGTTGCTGACGAGGTGATCAAATCGTGCCTGATCAAGCCTGCGGACCCCGAGCTGCTGGCGCATCTGGAGCCACTTTTCAAGTTGCTGGAGGCGAATCTTCCTGAAGACCGGGTTGACGCTCCGGGAGAGCTGATGGAGGCGTGGCAGATGCTCAGCCTGTCGCTGGCTTCCTACCGCAAGGGGGATTTTCCGGGTGCCGAGCATTGGGCGCTCCGCGGCCTGCGTCATCCGAACCAGAATCCCTCGCGCAGTGCGGCCATGCGGGCGATCCTCGCCATGGCCCTCTATCATGAGGGGAAAACAGACGATGCGCGGACGCAGTTGGATTCGGCGCGCGGTGAGGTGAGCGATAATTTCAACAAACCGTTCGATCTGGGCGGTTCGGAGCAGGGCTTCTGGTTCGACTGGATCATCGCCCGCATCCTGCTCAAGGAAGCGGACGGGGTGGTCGCGCGCTGAGTCGCGGGAGGGTGGAAAAAATTCGCCGAAAAAAGTTGGCGTGAATCGGCGGAGGATCCCGCTGCTTTGAAGTGGAGGAGTGACGTCCGGAAGTTTTCGACACTTCCGCGACCCCGCCCAACCAAACCCACAAACTTACAAACCCATGAAGCTCAGAATTCCCAATCGTTTCCTCTCCACCGTCACGCTCAGCCTTTCGGTGGCCGCCGTCTCCTCCCAGAGCGCCTGCGCCGACGCCACCTGGGTGGGCAGCTCCTCGCAAGATTGGAACACTGCGGCGAACTGGAGCAGCAGTCCCGCCAACCCCACCGGCAGTTTCCTGATCAACAACGCCACCCCGGGTGTGCTTCCGATCATCAGCGCCAATTCGGCGTTTTCGCCTGCTGACATCAAAATCGGCAGCGGCGCGACCGGCCGGCTCGACCATACAGCAGGCACCGCAGCCGCAGGCGCGGGCAACTGGTTTTTCGTCGGTGCCAACAGCGGTACCGGCACCTATAACGTGGCTAACACTGCTGTCGCTGGCGGCGGAATCTCCGGTTTTGCCCAAGGCAGCGGTAGCCTGAGCGCCGCCGTGTTCTGGGTCGGTGGCGCGGATTACAACGACAACGGCACCGGCACGGTCAACATCAACACGTCGGGAACCATTGCGACTACCGGCAGTTCCAATGGAGGTGGGATGATTCTGGCCGGCGCTTGGAACGGCGGCACCGCCAATGCCACCGTCAATATGGAAGCCGGCACCATCAATGTCTCGGCTGAGACGTGGGTCGGGCGCTCCGGAACGGGTGTCTGGAATCAATCCGGGGGCACGTTGAACGGCTCCACCTACCTCGTCATCGGCCGCGAGACTCCCGGAGCAGGCCAGTACACTGCCGGTAACGGCACTGTTAATCTCAGCGGCGGCACGATCAATGCGGCAACAACAGCCGCCAACAGCTTTCCAACCATCGCCTCCTTCAGCGGATCGTCAGGTCTTCTGAACGTGAGCGGCGGAACCTTCGTCGCAGGAAGCGGCACGAACCTCGCCCCGCTCTATGTCGGTGAGGGCGGCACTGGCACCCTGACGACCTCAGGGTCCGGTCTGGTATCCATCGCCAACACCACCGAGGGCCTGCGGCTGGGCCGCTACGCCTCGGCGACGGGCACGGTCAATCTCAACGGCGGCACGATCCAAACTCCGATCGTGACGAGAGGTGCTGGGTATGGCGCCTTCAACTTCAACGGCGGCACGCTCAAGGCCGCTCAAAGCACCGCGAGCTTCATGACCGGACTGTCGGCCGTTTCCGTCAACGCGGGAGGTGCCGTCATTGATTCTAATGGATTCGACATCGCCATCGGTCAGGATCTGACCGACGGCGGCGGCGGCTTAACTAAAAATGGGGCGGGCACGCTCACTCTCTCGGGTGCCGACGTCTATACCGGCGCAACCGCAGTTAACGCGGGAACGCTGGCATTCACGAGCAAGCAGTCCTTCATCGGCAGCGTTTCGGTGGCGAATGCCGCCGCGGGTCTCCGCGTTCAGGCGTTCGATACATCGTCCACTCCTCTTGCCTCGACGGGTCTAACACTGGTGAGCGGCAGTTCCCTCACGTTCGATTTCAACTCCTTCAACGTCGGCGCTACAACGCCGCTGATCTCCACGGGCGGCCTGACAGCCGGCGGTCCGGTGGCAGTCACCATTCTCAATGCCGGCAATCTGTCGTCAGGACCGCACAAACTGATCGGTTACACCTCGTTTGGCAGTGGTTCGTTCACGGGATCGCCGTTTTCCCTGGGCACCCGAAGCAGCGGAACACTGACTAACGGAAGCGGCGCCCTGACCCTCAACGTCTCCTCCGATTCACCGAAGTGGACCGGATTGGACAGCGGCAACTGGGTCGTCGGCACCACGGGTGCGAACAAAAACTGGAAACTGATCAGCGCGGGCACCGCAACCGACTACATTCAAGGCGACGTCGTGGCATTCGACGATTCGGTGACCACCGGCACCACCAGCGTCAACATTTCCACTGCGAACGTAAGCCCTGCGTCCACCACTTTCAGCAATTCCTCCAAGAGCTACACCTTGGGCAGTGCGGGGGCGTTCGGCATCGCCGGCACCGGTCCGCTCACCAAGACCGGCACCGGTTCTCTGATCATTACCAACGCCAACACTTACACCGGCGTGACGACAATTGACGCGGGTGCGACCCTTACTTTGGGAGACGGTGCCACCGGCCACGACGGCACCATCGCCGGCACCAGTGGCGTGGCGAATGAAGGCACACTGGCATACAACCGCTTCGGGTCCAGCACTGCCGGGTATCTGATCTCCGGCTCGGGTTCCGTCTCGAAGAGCGGATCCGGCACGCAGATCCTGAGCGCCGCAAATACCTACGCCGGCGGTACTACCGTGACTGCGGGAACACTCCAAACCACCACCACGGCAGGAGCGGCTAACACAGGAGCCTTCAATCTTGGAGGAGGAACATTTCAAGTGAACTTGGGCGCGGGGGCCGACTTCAATTACGCACCCACCATCAACCTGAACGCCGCTTCTACCTTCGGCAACGGCGCAGCCGGTGCCATAGCCAACACCCAAGGGCAGATCAATTTCACGGGCACGATCAACGGCAACAACAATGCTCTCAACATCGCGAACACCGGCCTGGCGCGGTTCTATCTCAACGGCCTCGTTTTCGATGTCCCCCAGATCAACGTGCTTTCCGGCGCGATGGGTTTTGACATCAACAACTTCAACGACCGGGGTACCGCAGCAGTGGATATCGCCAGCGGTGCCGCGCTGTGGACCGCTGGCAACAACAATAATCCAGTCATCAACAACCTCACCTTCCATGGCGGGGATGGCATCGGAGCCAAGGGAGCCCTTTTCTTTGAAGGCGGCAATGCCACGCCAGCGCCTTTCACCGGCACAGTCTTTTTGTCGGCAGGCACAACCGCTGTCGGCAGCGCGTATGTGGGGGACACCATCACGCTCAACGGAGTTGTTAGCGGTGCGGGCGCATTCAACGTCATCACGGGTACCGCCCTGGCGCTGGGAGGTGCCAACACCTATTCCGGTGGAACAACGATCACCTTGGGAATCGTCAAGGCGAACGGCAACACAGCTCTCGGTACTGGCGCGGTCAGCACGGCGGCAGTGCCAGGAGTCCAGCTCCAGTTGGCCAGCGGAGTCACCATCGGAAACACCCTGACCATGAATGGTTCCAGCTTCACGGGACAGGGCGTGCTTTACGTTCCGACGGGTGATGCGATCTACAGCGGACCGATCAACATCACTGCCTCTCCGACCGCAGGCGGTCATTTGGCATCGGGCACAGGTACCCTGAATGTCACCGGAGCCATCACCT
This sequence comes from Luteolibacter sp., assembly GCA_039915545.1. GTDB lineage: Bacteria > Verrucomicrobiota > Verrucomicrobiia > Verrucomicrobiales > Akkermansiaceae > Luteolibacter. Next base: position 13,336 of record JBDSNC010000273.1, on the reverse strand, counting down.
CATCGGTTCCCGTGGTGGTTCGTAATGGCATCGTGGTGTTCACCAATACCGGCAGCAGTTACAGCGGGCTCAACGTCCAACAGGGAACCCTCAAACTGGGTGCGACCAATGTGATTCCCGTTGCCAACACCGTGGATGTGGGAGCAAGCGGAGCGGCCATCCTGGACTTGGGCGGCTTCAATCAGACCTTGGCGGGCATCACGAAAAACGCCAATGGCGCCACCGTCACCAACAGCAGTATCGCCAGCGACTCCATCCTGACCACCACCGGCACCTCCACCTTTGGCGGCGTCATCCAGAACGGTGCGGTCCGCAAGACGGCGCTCAACGTGGCCAGCGGTGCGCTCACTCTCTCCGGTCTCAACACCTTCACCGGCAACATCACTGTCAGTGGCGGACTCAATCTCGCGGACAACGCCCAGCTCAAGTTCACGCCCGGTCCTAACACCCTTGTCAACTCCATCGGCGGCAATGGTACCGTGACCTTGGACGGCGACTTCGTCATCGACACCGCCGGAGCGACCATCGCCAACGGCAACACCTGGACGCTCGTCAACGTCGGGACCCTCACCGAGAATTTCAGCGCCACCTTCAGCGTGGTTGATTTCACGGAAAGTGCCAACGTCTGGACCAAGGTGGACGGGGCCAACACCTGGACCTTCAGCGAGGCCACCGGCGTGTTGTCGCTCGCGGTAAGCGGCGGCTCCCCCTATTCCACTTGGGCGACTTCCAAAGGCCTGACCAACGCCAACAACGGAACCATCCAGGATCCTAACAATAACGGGATCGCCAACCTCTTGGAATACGTTCTCAACGGCGATCCCTCGAATTCCGAATCCCCTGCATCCATCCTGCCGACGCTCAACGTTTCCGGAACGAACTTTGTGTTCAGCTTCACCCAGCGCGTGGATTCCACCACCGACACGGTCCAGACCTTCCAATACGGATCGACCCTGGCCGGCTGGACAGACGTGGCCATCTCCCCGACACCGGGAACCGGAGTCGTCACCGGAACTCCCACCGGCACAGCACCTAACCAAGTACAAACGGTAACGGTTACTGTTCCCAAGGGATCCAACACCGCTCTCTTCGGCCGGCTCAGGGCGGTGAAGTGACGCATTTCCATCCGGCGGCGGCGGGAATCCTGCAGCTGCCGGAAGGTTTCCTGAAATTGGGTTTTTCAGGATCAAATCATGGCGGTCCGGAGGGTTTCCCGGGCCGCCATTTTCATGTCCGGCAGGCGTCCACGCCACTGCCTGGAACTGATACTCCGGAAAAATGGTCGGAATTTCCTTCGCCAGCCGCCGTGGAAAGATGGGTTCTTCCATCCTGGTGGGACGGCTTTACCTCACCGCCCTGAGACGGCCGAAGAGCTTGGTGTTGGCACCCTTGAGCACCTTCACCACCACTTGGTCGGTCGCACCATTGTCCGTGATGTTTACAGGAATGCCGGTGGCTGCGGTGGGGATCGAAACGGGCGTCCAACCCGTCAGATTGGACCCGTATTCGAAAGTCAGCGAGATTTCCGATAGGGAAGCGTCCGCACGGTTGAAGGTGAAGATGAAGTAGGTGCCGTCGTCGGACTGGACCGGCAGGATCGAGGTGGATGACACCAGCGGATCACCACCAAGCACGAATTCGAGCACGTTCCGGATGCCGTCGTTTTCGGGGTCCTGGGTGGTTCCGTTGTTGGAGCCGGTGAGGCTCTTGGAGCTGGCCCACGAGGCGTAGGCGGATGCCGTTACGGTCAGTTGGAGGTTGTTGCCTACGACCGCCAGGGTGCCGGGGATGCCGTTGTAGTTCACCGATCCGAAGGTTCCCGAGATGCCGCCCGTCGCCGTGGCCAGCACATAGGTGCCGACGGCGGGAATGGTGGTGTAGGCCAGGTCGGCAATGTCGCTGGCGGCTGTTAGGTTCAGCGCGCCGGTGATGGTGCGGGTCACTTGCGAGCCGGAATCCGCGGCGACGGCAAGGGCGAGGTGACCGCCGGAACTGATGGTGAGCGTGCCGCCGGTGTTGCCGTTGAGCGCGAGTTTGGCACCGCTTGCCACCGTCACCGCGGTATTGGCGAGAGAACCGGTTAGGTTCAGGGTGCCGGCACCGACCGAGGTGGCTCCGGTGTAGGTGTTCGCGCCCGGGAGCGTGAGGGTGCCGCCGCCGCTTTTGACCAGGCCGCCGCCACCGGCGAGCAGTGGCTGGGCGATGGTGACGTCGAAGCCGTTGGTGTCGATGAGGGCGCCATTGGCCTGCACGTTGGCGGCGGTCAGACCTTGCATAAAGGTGGTCGAAGCTCCGGCAGCCTTGAGCGTGCCGCCGTTGAAGTTGAACGTGCCGCTGCCTGCGGTACTGCTGCGGTCGATCTTCGGCACGACCAGCGTGCCGCCGCTGAGGTTGTAGGTGTTGGCTCCCGTACCCTGGCCATAGCCGACGTTCCGGCCCAAGGTCAGCGTTCCCGTTCCTCCCACCGTGGTCCCGGCATCGGAATAGAACGTCACGACGCCTCCGCTCTGGGTGAGGGAGTTGTTGGCGGTGGAGTTCGCAGCACCGACGATGATGCCCGAGTTGCTGTAGAGATTCAGGAAACCGGAGCTGATGTTGACCGCGCCGGTGGCGGCGTCAAACGTACCGATTTCAAGGTCGCCGTTTCCTCCGCCTGCGGTTCTCACGTTCACGATGCCGCCATTCACGGTTAGGGTTCCGGTGGCGGTGTTGTTTCCCGAGCGGCCGACCACCGCCCATGTCCCGACATTCATCGTGCCGCCGCTGATGGTGGCGGTCCCGGAGGCGGTGCGCGTGGCCGAGGTGGCCTCCGCAAACCAAAGCTCGCTTGCGATGTTGATGACCCCGCCGGTCATGGCGAGCGTGCCCGTCCCGTCGCCGCGACCCAGAATCAGAAAGCTGCTCGTGTTGATCGTGCCGTCCGACATTTTCAACTCGCCCAGGCTGCCCGTGCTGTTGTCACCGAACCACGCCTGCGTCGTGTTGATCGTGCCTTTGTCGAGGTTGATCGTGCCGTGACCGCCGTTGGTAGCGACGATGAGTCCGAGATCCCCTCTTTTGGCATTGAGCACCCCCGAGGTGTCCATGTTGAGGGTGCCGTTCGACGTCCCGCTGTCGCCCACTATCAGCCGACCGTTCTGGGAGAAGCCGCCGACATCCATGCTGCCGCTGCCCAAGCCGAATCCGGTGAGGGTCCCACCGGAGCCCGCTGTGTTCGCGAGATTGTAGGTGCCGTTGGAGTTTCCCCCGCCGACGAACATCCAGTTGCCGTCTCCCGTCCCCGCCGCTCCGGCATTATGGTCGAAGCGCCCGGTTCCACCGCCATTGCCGATGATGATGTCCACCGGGCCGATCGTCTGATTCACGCTGAGGATCGGCTGTGAGCCGGCGGTTGCGATATTGATGACGACGGTCTGGCCGTTTGGATCGGCGCTCCAGTTCACGGTGTTGTTGAAAATCTGGTCAGCGCCGCCGTTTGTCCAATCCACAGCGAGTGCGGACTGGCTGTTGATGCCCGCTGCGGCGAGCCCGAGACCCATCGTGAAAAGGCGTGAAGCGCGATGGAACGGATTGGATTTGGCTTTCATAATACGGGTTTGTTGGTGGGGAGTCAGGATCGATCCGCCGGGTCGCGGTGATGATGCCACCTGACAGTTAATAGTGGATTGCGCGGAACGAAACCGTCAAAATCACAATTTTCCGGAGACGGAACTTTTTCCGGAAACGAGCCCTATTTGACGCCCGACGATCCACCCCGGAAAAGCGTCACCCACGAATGGACGGAGGGTGATGGCTCCACTCCGGCCATCATCGAAAAACCCGCCCACAAACCGGACGAGTTCATCCACATGGTGGAGGAAAACGACCGCATCAAGCGTCGCCAGCTCGTTTACCGGAACGAGACCGTGCCGATGCTTCTGGATCGTGCGCGCGACAAGGGTCAGCCGCTCAAAAACTTTACGCTGCCCGGCCTCGATGGGCGGGAAATCGAAGTCGAAGTGACGGAAACCAATATCAAAGCCTCTGGAACAGCCGGCTCTGTTTCGGGTCGGGCGAAAGGCCGTTACAACTCGATGGTGTCGATCGGTTTCTACAACGGCTGCGAGCAATTCAATGTCAGCTTGCCGGATGAGAACCTGTTTCTCACCGCAGACGCGCGGGAGCCGGGTGAGGTGATCGTGAAGAAGATCGATCCCACCAAATACACGCGCCCTCCCGGCAACACCCGGGACGAAATCCTTACCAAATAACCTGCTCTAACATTTCCTGCCGGTCCCATGACAAAGTGCCATTACCGTGGTCGGGGCGACCGCCGATGAATCCGGAAGCGGCAATCCCCGGACCGTCCAGGCGACCGACATCTACGTCACCTCCGATCCCGCTCACCCGAAACGCTTCATGCGCCTGGAAGTGAAACGGTGAGAGCCGCCCGCTCTCTATCGAATTCAGCCGCCGCGGGTGACTCCTTTGATCTCGAATGTCTCTATCGAATCCGCAGGCAGCTCCACCTCGAAGCGGCGGGCTTTGAGTGCGACGTCGGGCTGGCGTTCGTAGCGGGCCGTGCCTTTCGGCGCGGTGAGCGCCCGAACGACAGGACCGTCAGGCATTGCAAATTGTGATAGATCGAAGCGTGCGGAACGGGCCGGACCGTCGTTGAAAACCACCAGCACCAGCTTCCGGTCCTGCGCGGACCAGGCGGCCACCGTCGATTCGTCGCCGGTTTCGACGATCGTCATGCCGGGCCGGATGTGGCGCGAATACTGGGCAAGCACTTGACTCTTCGCATTGACGGCGCGGACCTCGGCTTTTTCCATCCGGCAATCCAGCAGTCCCCATCCGCCGCCATCCGCAGGTTGCCAGTAACACCACGCCGTCGGATGGAGCCAGCGCATGTCGCGGTGCAGGTTCCGGGCGAGCTCGAGGCCGCTCGCATCGCCGTCCCCGTATTCGGAATTCCACAATCTCTTGCTGTCCTCCACCACGGTCAGGCGGTGGAGTTCATCGCGGCGGCCGTCGGCATACTGGTAGCCGTGGACGTTGACCTGGGATACAAGGGCTTTGGTTTCTTTCGTGAAACTTTTCCAAGTGTCCACGGCGTGGTCGTAGTGGGTTTCATCGGAGGCGGAGATCGGCAGGCTCTGCAACTGCCTTCGGTCGAGCTCCCTTCGTAGCAGCGGCAGGAACTTCTCCTGGGCTCCGTGGGAAAAATGGCAGCCCTCCTGTTTGCAATCGGCGAACCACCAGTCCGACATCGGTTCGTTGAAAGGCGCAACGGTGGTGAAGCTGATGCCCCAGCGCTCTTTCGCGGTCTTCGCGACCGATGCCAGATAGATCGCGAAATTCTGATAATGCTTTTCCGAAAGATTGTCGTCGCTGGCCTTCGCCGCGCCGGAGGGGTTGTCATTGGCGCACATCCACCACATCGGTGAGTTGGAAAACAACTCGAAACGGTTGGCTCCTCGGTCGCGGGCCTTCTTCAGCATGAGCCGTTGGCTGGCGTCGGCGTTCCAATCCCAATTGGAGGACGCCGCATCCGGATTTTTTCCGTCGAGCCAGAAGCCGTCCATCTGCCGGTATTTCCTGATGATTTTGGAAACCTTCATGTTCCGTCCGTCGATCTCGCCGAAGCCGCACGCACCGGCGTTGTAGCGCACGATGTTCAGGTTCAGACCGGGAACGGACTGCCCGCCGAAGCCGGTCATTTTGTTCGTGAAAAGAAAGTCTGCGAAGTCCTCCCGGTCGCCGAAAACATTGCCCATCCAGCAGAGTGAGGTGCCCCAGCCGTCCCAGACACCGTGGGTGACCGAAGGATCGATTTTAATTTCCAGCGCTGGACCGGCCGCGGCTGGCTTGGCCGGTCGTGCATGCACCGGAATCAAGGCCAGCGCGGTGGTGGCGATGAGACGTAGGAAAATCCTTGGTTTCATAAAACACCATAGCCTCGGTCACCGGCCCGCGATTCACAAGCGGCAAGGAGGATTGCAGTCATCCTGTTTTCTGAAATCGGTCGTTGCGGTCGGTGGAAAAATGATGCCGCAGGCGGGAGGGATCCCGCTGCGGCAAAAGATGGAGAGGCGGAGAACGGACTGAAGTCCAATGCCTTTAAGGATTCGACTTGGAGGTGTGATAGTAGCGATAGCTTTCCGGAGTGCGTGAAGCTCTGCTCGCGCCCAGGGCAGCTCCAGCTCTGCTGGATGCGGCGCGGAGCTCTTCGGTAAGTTGAGCGGGCGAATGCGGGAAGAGGAAGAGCTCCGCACCCCATGGAGCAGAGCTTCCATCCGCCGTTGGCGGCAGCAGAGCATGCCGCACTCCGGGCAAATGCTACACACTCCAAGTCCAATCCTTAAAGGCATTGGACTGAAGTCCGGGACTACTTTTTCAATGCCTGAAGTGGCGGTGGCCGGTGAAGATCATGGCCATGCCCGCGGCGTCGGCGGCGGCGATGACTTCCGCGTCCCTAACTGATCCGCCGGGCTGGATGCAGGCGGTGGCTCCGGCGTCGATGGCGGACTGCAGGCCGTCGGCGAAGGGGAACATGGCGTCGGAGGCGACGATGCTGCCTTTCAGATCAAGGCCGGCTTCCTTGGCTTTCCAGATGGCGATGCGGGAGGAATCCACGCGGCTCATCTGGCCGGCGCCGATGCCCAGCGTGCGGTCGGCGCTGGAGTAAACGATGGCGTTGGATTTCACGTGTTTCACGATCCGCCAGCCGAAGCGCATGGCGCGCATTTCCTCCTGCGTCGGCGGGCGCTTGGTGACGACCTTGCTTTCGAGATTGTCGAGGCCGAGAGCGGTGTGGTCGCGGTCCATCACCATGATGCCGCCGGGGCAGGAGCGGATGACGGCGGATTTTTTCTCGGTCATGTAGGCGTCGTTCATTTTCATGAGACGCAGGTTTTTCTTCTTCTGGAGCAGTGCGCGGGCGTCGCTCTCGAATTCGGGAGCGATGATGACGTCGGTGAAAATTTCCGAAATGACGCGGGCGAGCTCAAGAGTGAGCGGGCGGTTGACGACGATGACGCCGCCGAACGGGGCTTGCCTATCGGTTTCAAACGCTTTCTGCCAGGCGATGCGCAGGTCCTCGTCGTCCTGACCGACGCCGCAGGGGTTCGTGTGCTTGAGGATGGCGACAGTGGGGCGGACGAAGTCGAGGATCAGATCGGAAGCTGCCTCGATGTCGAGGATGTTGGTGTAGCTGAGTTCCTTGCCCTGGACCTGGGTGAAGAACTGTTTGAAATCGCCGTAGAGCGAGCACTTCTGGTGCGGATTGTCGCCGTAGCGGAGTTCCTGTTCGAGCGGCAGGCTGAGGGTGAAATTGCAGCCGGTGCCGGTGCGGCATTGTCCGAGGAAATCGGTGATGGCGGCGTCGTACTGCGAGGTGCGGAGGAAAACCTTGACCGCTAACTGTTCGCGGTAGCCTTTGGTGGTGTTGCCGTTGTTTTCCTTCATTTCCTCGATGACCTTCGCGTAGTCGGCGGGATCAACGATGACGGTGACGCTGGCGTGGTTTTTCGCCGCGCTGCGGAGCATGGAGGGGCCGCCGATGTCGATGTTCTCGATGGCTTCCTCGAGCGTGACGTCCGGTTTCGCGACGGTTTCCTCGAACGGATAGAGATTCACGACGACGAGATCGATCGGCGGAATGTCGTTCGCCTTGGCTTGGGCGACGTGTTCCTTGTCATCGCGGCGATGGAGGAGGCCGCCGTGGACTTTCGGGTGGAGCGTTTTGAGGCGGCCGTCGAAGAGTTCGGGCGCGCCGGTGAAATCGGAAACATCGATGACCGGAAGGCCGGCGTCGCGCAGGGCCTTGGAGGTGCCGCCGGTGGAGAGGAGTTCGACCCCGAGGTCGTGGAGTTCCTTGGCAAACTCGGCGAGGCCGGTTTTATCGGAAACGGAGAGAAGGGCGCGGGTGATGGGCATAAAAGTTCTTTCTCGGAGTTGATTTCCAATCAGCGGCATGCCGACCGGCGAGGCACCCCGTAACGAACCCACCGCCCCCGGGCAAGCGGAATAGAGGCCGGGGCGGGGGAGCCAGCTCAGATCAACAACTTACAGAATTCCTGGAACGCCCGAGATATCTCCCGGCGGAAACCGGACGTGCCGCAAATCCGAATCAAGGCTGCGCATTTTTTGCTATTCTAGCAAATCCTCGGAATTGGTTCTTGGCACTCAATCCAAGTAGTGAATCATTCACGAGTTCGCTCCGGCGGATGGGGATGTGAGAGTCCTCGCTTACAGCGGTCGGCATCGACCGCAACGATGCCGCCAAACCGACCCAAGGGCCGGGGAGGCGGCGGCTATGTCCAGGCTGCCTCTTCGGGGGCGGCTAAAGGCCGTTGCAGTCGTCTGTAAGCGACTCTCTCAACTCCCCGTCCACCAGGAAGGACAGTCAACCTCACCTTCCCCATGAAACCAATCCCACTCCTTTTTCTGGCCGTGTGGGTCAGCATTTCTCCCGCCCGCTCACAGGAGGAAAAATCCACCGTTCCCGACGAACCCGCCGCATCTACCACCGCCCGCATTCTCGGCACCCTACCGGACGGGACGCCGCCTCCACCGGAGGAGCCGAAACCGGGGTTCTCCGTTCCTGCCGGAAAGGTCATCGAGCGCGAAATCGTCCAGGAAGGCGGACGCCGGATCACTCTCCAGCGGGTCGCTCCGATCAAGCTTCCGCCGCCGCTTGAGGCACCGCGGATCGACGTGGCGGATCCTGCTATCCAACAGAGGGTCGGGGATTTCAGTGAGGAGCATCCCAATACTGAATTTCTTTTTATCGGAGGTTCCGTCTTTCACTCCAAGGATTCTTCGGTTCGCACGCTGGTGAATCTCTCTCCGCTCGGCAGGGGGGAATCGGTCACTTTCTGGTCGTCCGCCGATTTCGGGCTGCTGTCCGGATTTTCCTCATTCGTCGGTTCTGATGGGATCACTCACAGCCTGATGATGGCTTGGAGCAGGCAGGAAGTTGACAGCCTGAGCGATCTGGTTGGCAAAGCCGCCGACGGGTCCGGCATTTCAAAAATCCCAGATCTCCCCGCAGGCAAGGCCACCTTTGCCATCACGCAAGGAAAGCCCGACGCGGAAACGCTAACTGCCATCCAGTCCCTTCACGATCTTTACAACAATGACTACGAGCGTCTCAAAACAGCCTTTGAGGGCCGCGAGAGAGCCCGCATCGCCAACGAGGCGGAGCTGAAAGCACACCCGCCGAAACCGAAGGACATCGTGTTGAACTACTGGCGCATCGGTGCCGCGAAACCAGCTGCGGACGTCTCGCAAAAGGGAGGTGAAAAGTGAAACGTTTCCTCCTCTTCTTGTCTTGTTTCTGGATTCTGGCGTCTCATGTCTCAAACGCCATCATCGATACCAACAACAACGGCGTCAGCGATTTTTGGGAAACCAACAACAACGCCGGCAACCTCTTCACCACCTTCGATCCCCAGGCTGATCCCGACGGTGACGGCTGGAACAACGCCCAGGAAGCCACCGCAGGCACCAATCCATTCGATGCCAATCCGCCAGCAGGAATTATCTGCCCCGAGATCATCCACACTGCCGCCGTCATGGGCGATCTGGACAACGACGGCATCGAGGAAATCATCACCCCTGAGGCAATGACCATCACCTGGCCCACCCTCGCCGGTAAACAATACACCCTGCTAGCCTCACCCGACCTCACCGCCGGAAGCTGGCTGACCCTCGACGTTACCCGCATCGGAACCGGTACCTCGATGGGCAACGGCATACCGCTCACCCAGCCCGACGGCAGCACACCTGACAAACTCTTCTGGCGCGTGAAAGTCGAGGACACGGACAGCGATGGTGACGACCTCACCGACGCCGAGGAAAACACCCTTGGCAGCAACCCCTATGCGGCTGATAGTGATGAAGACGGTATCAGCGATCAGGACGAGTTCATTCTCTATCACACCAATCCCATGTTGCCCGACAGCGATGGCGATGGCGTTTCCGATTGGGACGAGATCATGGTTAATTTTACCAATCCGCTTTCCGCGACCGATGCGGATGGTGACGGTATTCCCGACGATTTCGAAAAACATCTCGCCACGCAGTTGTTGGAGTTTCAGCCCGATCCATTGTATTGGGGTATCTATTATGCAGGTATCGAGATGGGCGACTTGGACGCCAGTCACGATTACACCGGTGACGGAATATCAGCCGCAGGACTAAATTCGCTATTCGCCCAACCGGCGCTTGGTTCGGGGAATCCGCAAGCTGAGTATCTGATCCAGCCTCAATATCGGTTCAACAAGCTTATCAATGCTTACTACCATCCCCCCGTCGGGACCTCGCTCGGAGAAGCATATGGTCAGTATATAGAAGGCGGTCTTTCCGGGAGTGGTGACATCACCCAAATCACCCAACTTACCAACCTCACGGATCTTAGTCCCGCCTACCTCGCAGGTCACATTGCGGGTGTCTCGTGGCTTCCGCTCGCCAGCAGCGGCTTCGTAGAATGGACTTCGAACAACCTCAGCCACTTCTCCCATTCCGTCGCCGGTTTCAAGACTACAGAAGACACCTCCTCCACCGGATACAATGGTTTCAACAAGCAAGGACGGCTGCGCGTGGTGGCGTCCCGCCTTAACCACGAACCATTCACCCAATCAGTCCTCAAACTGACGTCCAAGCGGGATTACAGGCTTGCCGGCCTTGATCTAGGCGAAGCCGTTTCCGCCGAGGCCGTCACCATCAGTATCCCGAAAGGACGTTTCCTGTCCGATTGGATCAGTTTTGAACCGCCCGTGATTGAAGGGCAGGCCACCGTAGTGAGTCTGGTTTCGGTAGAGGTGAACTGGCAAGCCGTTCCTGGATACGCCGACCTTGATAGCCACATTCACCCGTGGGCACCCTATCAAACAAACGGACTTCGAATCTTTCCAGACTTCAAAGATCCATCGGCCACCAGTCTCCGCAATGGCGTGGATGTCATCGTAAACGTCACTGCCTCACTTGCCGGAAAAACTGTCAAAGTCAAAGCCTTTGATATCGATGATTCGACTGATGAGACATTTGACCATTTGACTCCCAATGACACGTCCACTGCATCCGTTATTGACGATGGGAAAGCGGGAAATGACAACCTCCCCGATTATCTTGAAACTCCCAAAGCAGGGCAATTTCTGGAGTCTGGATCGTGGGGAGACGACATAGCGGAAGCAACACTTGACTCAAACGGCAAAGCTAAGTTTACGCTCAAGGTCGGCATGCAGCCCGGCAACAACTACAAGGTGGTGGTTACAGAAGTGGACGGCAAGACCTTCACCCCCGCCCAAGTAACCGTCTCCACTACAGACACCTACCTCGGTCAGGAACCCTACCAAACCAGCAAATCCCCCTCATCCCCAATGCTGACTGTCTGGAGAAAACTTTGGGTGGAGAATGATTCGATGGAGGCAATTCCGTTTGATAGTTCAAATTTCAAGAGAAATGATTTGAGCCATTCTATCACTAACCCGACCATTCTGAGTGCTGCTTTAAACTCAACTGGGACATCTACCGAAATTAGGATTCCAGCACTGGATGACATTAGTAGCTTTTTAAATCTCGAAAGTGGCAGAATTGTATTGGAGATTCCGGCAAATAGTGGTCCCCCAATTCCTACAGCCTTCCCAGTTACTGAAACTGCAATATTGGCCCTTCCTCCCGATAATATATTTGTAGTCCAAATTTCGGGTGATCACACTGACCTGCAAACTGGCACAGGATTCCGTTTATATGACGACGACGATTTAGGATTAGACTCATCGGCACTGCCTCGTCAAGATATTGTAAACGACCAAATGATCAACTATTTTAAGACTGCTTTCATTGAAGTAAAAGATGCAGCAGCATTCAATACGCCACGATATGTTCCACTCCATTTAAATGAAGATGTATCAACAAATTTATATGGTCTTAGCTCTACTGTGGTTGCCAGTGTTCGCGATCTGACTGACAAAAATGAATGTTGGGTTGCCCCACTTACGGCGGCATATCAAGGTCCACAAGAGAATGATAAGGATCCGGCCATAATCAAAGATGAAAATGTAAGTAATGAGACTCTACGTGATGGCGAAACTGCGAAATACGGAAACTACTGTCATTCGACTGTATTCGTTGAAAGTAACCGAGAGACATTCTCCGGTAGTTTACGGGCGCCATCAACTGAAGTCCAAGCAAGAAAAAATTTGAGAAAATGGACGGTTGCTGTAGCTTCGCATGAAATAGGTCATCAACCATCCTATCCAGATGAAGCTGTGGCGCACGGAGAAGGAGGATTGATGTCGGAAGCTCTTTCTGGGGTATCCGTGAATTCATCCGAAAATGCTAAATTTTATCCCAAATCTATCCTCCGTTTTAGGTCTGTAAACCGATGGTAACAATGAAAAATCTAAATTTAATCGTAGCGACTTGCATTGGTTTGTCTTCGCTGTGTCTAGCAAGTGTCGATTCAACACCAACAATGTCGATTTGTCGAAATCTAGAACAGATCGTTTGGAACGAGTTCCTTGCTCAAGGCAAAAAGCTACCTGTAAATTGGGATGATATTCAGGCGATTCAGGAGATGAAGCAAAATCACGCAAGCTACGCGGTCCGTGAATTCAAACTCTACAACTCTCTCGCGATAGTTCCCGGGGCACCGATAATTGCACAGCAACCAGGAATTTCTCAAAATCATGCAAATCGTAAACTATTTGCAATTAGTAGAACTTCAAATTTTGATTACGCAACAAAAGATCAAATCCAAAAAGCTACAGACGCCGGTAGATTTGCCATACTTGTTAGCTCTGATGATTCCGAGATTGCGCCAAGTTGGATTCCTGAACCGGAAATTCAGCATATTCTGAAGCAACTGAATGGATTTGAACCTACGAAGCAGCCCGTTGCCTTTGATCAAGTTGAAGAATACGAGCGCGAGCAAAAGGAAAAAAAGGAGCTTTTCAACAAAGAACTAAATGAAGTTTACCACAATAAGATTCAATCAGAGAAAGCCCGAGGAACAGCTGACTCAAAAAACTTACGGGAATTTCCTGGAATCTTTCGCTGGGGGTTATGGTGTGCGGTTTCAATTCTTACATTAATGTTAGCTGGGCTTATTCTGCGAAGGATATCAAAAGGTTCCGGCTGAATGACCCCGCCAAGTGCTTGGAGTCTTCAAAAATCATCTGAGCCGGTCTTAGGAAGTTGAACACTGGATTGAAAAAAATCCTCCCCTCGAAACAAATTTTAAAACTGAAACAGGCAGCCGGTTGTGATCCGGCTGCCTGCTTTATTTCGGGATTTTGATCCCGTATTTTTGGTGTTTGGTGGTAAGCGGTTAACAGAGCACCTCTCG
>JBDSNC010000254.1:0-11038 GCA_039915545.1 Luteolibacter sp. | reverse complement strand
TGAAGTCCGCGGTCCAGTTAGGACTACTCCAGGCCTTTCAAGACCTGCCGCCGGAGTTCCACCACTTCGATCTCGTCCGTGTGCCGCCAGAGGATTTTCCCGCCGGGGCCGATGAGCACGCTGTGGGGCAGCGCGCCGGTCCATTCGGGGTCGATCGCCTTCGCCATGGCATCGGGATTTCCGCCGGTCCAGAGGTAGTTGTTCGAGGTGCGTCCTTCCTCCGCCAGCGACGGAGCGGTCTGATCGGATAGAGCCGCGTGGCGGGATTCGAGGAATTTCTGAACCGTCGGCCGCTGCGCCACATCATCGACACTGATGGAAATGAACTCCATCGGCCGGTTCTGGAAACGGCGGTAGGTATCGACCAGCGCGGGAAACTCCTTCACGCAGGGACCGCAGGTGGTGGACCAGAAATTGATGAGGCGGAGTTTTTTCGTGTCGTTCGCCGCGAGCTTCTGACACAGCGCGGTGTCGAGATCGGATAGAGTGACCGGCTTCTTCTCCCAGGCCCCCTGATCTTTGGCAACGTTCGGTTTCTTGAAGAGCCACTTCGTCGAGCAGCCAAACGAGCGGGTGACAGGTTCCTTCACTTCGGTGCCGGCGAGCAGCGCATCGAGCGCGTCGCGGAGGTAGCTTTTCCCCACGGCAGCGGGATTGCGGCCCGCATCGTCGATGCGGCCGGTGTAGCGCAGCTTGCGGTCGGAATCGAAAAGGAAAACGTGTGGGGTGGATTGCGCGCCGCAGGCGGTGGTGAAGGTCTGGGCCGCACCATCGTAGAGGTAGGGGAAGGTCCAGCCGTAGTCCTTGGCGAAGGGTGTCATTTCCTCGAAGGAATCACCGAAGGGAGAATAACCCAGTTCGTCCGGCGTCAGGCTCTCGGCGTTGTTGCCGTTCACCGCCACGACCGCCACACCCTTGTCCTTGTAGTCCAGATGGATCTGCTGCATCCGGGCGGAGGCGGCGACGGAATCCGGGCAATGGTTGCAGGTGAAAATCACGCAAAGCAGCTTGGCCTCTTTGAAATCCCCGGGCGTGTGGGTTTTTCCATCCGTGCCGGGGAGTGAGAAATCCGGCAGATTGGAGCCGATGGGCAGGACTTTCGGAGTTTGCTGGGCCATCACCGGCAGCACGCAGGCCAGCGCCAGCCCGAGGATCGTCGTGAGTTTCATCATGCCGGTAAATACCTGAGGGCCGGAGATTTTCATGCAAAATATTTCCACGCCCGCACCAGCCGTCATGAAAGGAATAGGACACGTCCGGTGTTTGAATGTCTCCGGTCGCCAAACAGACTTGAAAACCCCAGCAAGCCCATGAAGCGAAAAACCACGACCACCCTCCGATTTCCGAGCCGTGCATGGATCATCAGCCTGCTTCTGGCGCTCCCTTGCGGAACCGCGCTTGCAGCCGGGGATCTGACCATTGCCGATTTCGAAGGGCCGGATTTCGGAGACTGGAAAGCCACCGGCGGAGCATTCGGCCAAACACCGGCGGCAGGAACCATCGAAGGCCAGATGAAGGTCGAGGGATTCTCGGGAAAGGGCTTCGCCAACAGCTACCACGGCGGCGACGACACGACCGGCACGCTGGTTTCGCCGCCGTTCAAGATCGAGCGGAAATTCATCAACTTCCTGATCGGCGGCGGCGGCTTTGCGGGTGAGACCTGCCTGAATCTGAAATCACAGGGCAAAGTGGTCCCGACCGCGACCGGACCTAACACAGTCCCCGGCGGCAGCGAGCGTCTCGACTGGGAAACCTGGGATCTCTCCGGTCTGATGGGAGAGACCGTCTCCCTGGAAATCGTCGATTTGCGCAAAGGAAGCTGGGGACATGTGAACGTGGATCAAATCGAACAAAGCGACACTCCGCGCGTGCTGGAGCTTCGTCAGGAGTTCGCCGTGAACCAGCGCTATCTGGTCTGGCCTGTCAGCCTCGACACGAAGCGGAAGAGGCGTTTTTTCATGACATTGGACGGCGGGAAAACGCCCTTTGCCTTCAATGATATCTGCCTGACCGACCACCCGGACTTCTGGGTCTTTACCGATCTCGACAACTTCCAAGGCCGGAAGCTCACCGTCACGGGGAAGATTCCCGTTTCGCTTCAGGAAGCGTGGGAAAAGGTAACCCTCAGCGCGACCTATCCCGGTGAGGCGGAAACCTATCATGAGCCGCTCCGGCCGCAGTATCATTTCACCAGCCGCCGCGGATGGCTCAACGACCCGAACGGCCTGGTCTGGAAAGACGGCGCATGGCACCTTTTCTATCAGCACAATCCCTATAACCGCGGCGGGGACAACATGACCTGGGGCCACGCTGTCAGCCCGGACCTGTTCCACTGGAAGGAACTGCCGCCCGCCCTGTTTCCCGCCGCCGAGGGCTCCATGTGGTCCGGTTCCGCCGTGCTCGCTCCGAAGGGGAATGTGGGGTTTCCGGTCAAGGGGGAAAACGCGCTGGTCCTTGCCTACACGGCGCATGGTCCCAACAGCTACGTTCCGGGAGTAATGACGACCCAGTCCATCGCGTCCAGCGACGACAACGGGAAGACCTTCCGCAAGTTCGCGGGAAATCCGGTGATCCCTCATGTCCGGGCTGAGAACCGCGATCCGAAGGTGCAGTGGCATGAAGCCACCAAACGATGGATTCTGAATCTTTATTACGATGGCAATGACTACGCGATCTACACCTCACCCGATCTCGTGAAGTGGGAGAAAACCTGCGACTATCAGATCCCCGGCGAAGGCGAGTGTCCCGACATGTTCGAACTGCCGGTCGATGGCGACCCGAAGAACACCCGCTGGGTCGTCTGGGGCGCGAACGGCAGATACATGCTAGGTGGTTTCGACGGCCGCAAGTTCACTGCGGAAAGCGGTCCACACCGCCATTATTTCGGCAGTGCCTATGCGGGTCAGACTTATGACAACGCACCCGCCGGCCGCCGCGTTCACATCGGCTGGATGAGATCGCCGGGTGACGAATTGAAAGGGGCTCCCTTCAACTGCCAGATGACGGTTCCCATGGATTTCTCCCTGAAAAATTCCGGCGGTTCCATCCGTCTCTGGGCGGAACCCAGCCAGGAAATCACCACGCTGCGGGAATCCACCAAGGAATGGAAAAACCTAACTATCAAACCCGGTGATGCGGATCCGTTTGAAGACTTGAGCGGCGGCCAGTTCGAAATCGAAGCCGTGATCGATGCGGATTCGAAAGCTGCCGAAATGGGCTTCAGGATTTTCGACGAGCATCTGGCAGTCTGGAAAAAGGCGTATCAATCGTTCACCGGTGCCGAAGGCCCGCAGCCGCCGGTGGATGGCAAGCTGCACATCCGGCTCTTCGTCGATACCGTTTCGTTGGAAGTCTTCATCAACGGCACCTACACCAGCCGCTATCTGCGCCAGACACCCGGTGTGAAGCCCGTGAAAATCATCGCGTCCGGCGGCCCGATCCGCTTCGAATCCCTCAAAATCCACACCCTGCGTTCCGCTTGGAAATGATCCACCCTGTGCCTCCACACGAGATCCCCCGTTGTTAGTGCGCCGGGAGGAGTCGTCCGTGTCGCCGGCTGTCATCTTTCGGAAGATTCACTAATGCAGCCGGGGTATTGCCATGTGCCCGCTCAACCTTGAAACTGACGACACGTCTCCATGAAACTCACCTTGCCTGCTCCCGCCGCTTTTTGCTGGCTTGCCTTCGCCGTGCTGCCGGTGCGGGCGGATGTGAAACTTCTGGAATCGGCTGCGGACGATGCTTTTTCCCTCGTTTCTGAAATATCGACGGCGCGCGTCGTCACCGATCCGGCGGATTTCAAGGTCGTCGCCATCGCCGCGCAATGCCTGGCGGACGACATCCAGCTCGTCACCGGAAAAAAGCCGGACGCCGCCGGGAAAACTGCGGTGATCATCGGGACAATCGGAAAAAGCGCGCTGATCGACAAACTCATCGCCGCCGGAAAGCTGGACGTGAGCGCCGTCCGCGGAAAATGGGAAGCCTCGGTCACCGCCACCGTTCGCGATCCGCTGCCGGGTGTTTCCAGCGGGCTCGTCATCGCGGGGAGCGACCGCCGGGGCACGGCGTTCGGAGTGTTTGATCTATCTGAAACGATCGGGGTCTCGCCGTGGGTCTGGTGGGCGGATGTCGCGCCGACGCATCGGGGCTCGCTTTTCCTCAGCACCGGCACGCACGTGCAGGAATCGCCCGCCGTGAAATACCGCGGCATTTTCCTCAATGACGAGGACTGGGGCCTGCAACCGTGGGCGGCAAAAACCTTCGAGCCGGAGACCAAGGACATCGGCCCGAAGACCTACGCGAAAATCTGCGAACTTCTGCTCCGCCTCAGGGCGAACTACCTTTGGCCCGCGATGCACCCGAGCACCAGGGCTTTCAATTTCTATCCGACCAACAAGACCGTGGCCGACGACTACGCCATCGTCATGGGTTCCTCGCACGCCGAGCCGATGCTGCGCAACAACGTCGATGAATGGAACAAGGCGGTTTACGGCGAGTGGGACTACGACAAGAACCGCGAAGGCGTCCTGAAATACTGGGAGGAGCGCGTGAAGGAGAACGGCAAATTTGAAAACGTCTACACCATCGGCATGCGCGGCCTCCACGACAGCGCGATGCCCGGCGGCGGCAGCACTGTGGACAAGGTCGCGCGGCTGCAGCGCGCCATCGACGACCAACAGGCGATGCTCGCGCGCGATGTGAACAAAGACGTGAGCCAGGTGCCGCAGGCGTTCGTGCCCTACAAGGAGGCGCTGTTGCTCTATCAAAACGGCCTGAAGGTGCCCGACCACGCCACACTCGTCTGGCCGGACGACAACCACGGTTACATCCGCCAGCTCTCCACCCCGGTTGAACAGAAACGAGCGGGCGGCGGCGGCGTTTACTATCACATTTCCTATTGGGGCGATCCGGCGGACTACCTCTGGCTCTGCACCACGCCGCCCGCGCTGATCTGGGAGGAAATGTCGAAGGCCTGGGAAAACGGCGCGCGCGACCTCTGGGTGCTCAATGTGGGCGACATCAAGCCCGGCGAAATCGGCATGGAATTCTTCCTTCGCATGGCGTGGAATCCCGCCGTATGGAATGAAAAGGCGCAGGAAATTTTCCTCACCGACTGGGCGGCGCGGAACTTCGGCAAGGAAAACTCCGCACCCATCGCCGCGGTCATGGACGAATACTACCGCCTCAATTTTCCCGCAAAACCGGAGCACCTGATGAAGGCGCGGTTCACTGACAACTATCAGGAAAAGGAAACACGCCTGAGACGCTTCGCCGCGCTGGTGGCGAAAACCGACGCGCTCTATCAAACCATGCCCGCCGCGAAGAAGGACGCGTTTTTCGAAACCATTCTCTATCCGGTGCGCGGCTCGGCCCTGATGAATGAAAAATACCTCGGCCCGAATCCGCTGGAAGCCCACGAGAAGATCCAGACCGAGACAAAAACCTACAACGAACGGATCGCGGGCGGGAAATGGAATTTCATGATGTCGTCGGCACCGCGCAAACTCGCGGTGTTCCAGAAACCAACCGCCCCACCTCCCGTCACCGCGCCCGAGCCTGCGGATAACAACTACGTCTCAATCGAAGCCGAGCGGCCGAGCCGCGCCACCGCCGGCAGCGGAGTGGCTTGGAAAGTGATCGCCGGCCTCGGCCGCAGCGGCGATTCGGTCGCGTTCCGCCCGACGAACGTGGACGTCCCGGCATCAGCCGTGATGGAATATGATTTCACCGCGACAAAGGACGGCCCGGCCAAGGTCATCATCTATTGCCTGCCCACGCACGCCCTCAATCCAACGATGAAACTGCGCTACTCGGTGACCATTGATTCCGCCGCGCCCGCAGTGGTGGACATCGACACCGCGGAATTCAGCAAACCATGGTCCGAAAATGTCCTGCGGGGTGCCGCCATCGGCACGTCGGATTTCCCACTCACCAAGGGAAAACACGTGCTCAAGCTCCGCCCGCTCGATCCGGGAGTGGTTTTTGACAAGGTCGTGATTGATCTCGGCGGATTGAAACCTTCTCATATCGGCCCACCGGAAAACCCCATCCCACACCCATGAACCAACTCTTCGACCTCACCGACCGCGTATTCGTCATCACCGGAGCCACCGGCGCACTTGCAGGATCCGCCGCCGACTATCTGGCAGCACAGGGAGCCCGCGTCGCCTACATCGGCCGCTCCCAGGACAAGCTCGACGCCGCGCTCGCGAAGTGCCGCTCCGCCACGCCGGACGCCCAATGCATCGGCCTGGTCGCCGACGTGCTCGACCGCCCCGCACTGGAAGCAGCGCGTGATGCCGTGCTCGCGAAGTGGGGACGCATCGACGGCCTCGTCAACGGAGCGGGTGGAAACATGCCCGGCGCGACGATTCCTCCGGACAAGAGTTTCTCGGATCTCGATTTCGAATCGTTCCAACAGGTCGTCGATCTGAATCTTCACGGCACCGTTCTTCCGTCGCTTGTCTTCACTCCGGCAATGATCGACGGCGGCCGTGGCTCGATCGTGAACTACTCGTCCGTGTCCTCGCCACAGGGTGTGACCCGAGTGGTCGGCTACTCCGCCGCGAAGGCGGGTGTGGACAATTTCACCCGCTGGCTGGCCGTGGACATGGCGAAACGCACCGGCGGCAAACTGCGTGTGAACGCGGTGATGCCGGGGTTTTTCCTCGGCGAACAAAACCGCCGCCTGCTGACGAATGAGGATGGATCGCTAACGGACCGCGGCAACACGATCGTCGCCAACACGCCGTTCGGCCGCTTTGGAAATGCGAACGAACTCTTCGGTGCGCTGCACTATCTGCTCTCCGATGCTTCGCAATTCGTGACCGGCACCGTGCTCGCGGTGGACGGTGGTTTCGTGGCATTCTCCGGAGTCTGATCATGAATTTGTCTTCTCCTGATCTATTTCTGTTGGAAGAAGGTTTCCGCTGGTTCGGCCCGGCCGATCCGGTGCCGCTGCCGTTCATCCGACAGGCGGGTGCGGCCGCGGTTTTCTCGTCGCTCCATCAGATTCCCTATGGCGAGGTCTGGTCGCGCGAGGCGATCCGCAAGCGGAAGCAGATGATCGGGGACGCGGGGCTGCGCTGGACGGTAGTGGAATCCGTGCCAGTGCATGAGGACATCAAGACCGGCCGCGGCGACCTGAAGCGGCTTTTTGAAAATTATAACAACTCGCTGCGAAACCTGGCGGCCGAGGGGATCTTCACGGTGATCTACAATTTCATGCCGGTGCTCGACTGGGTGCGCACCGACATGCGCTGGGCCCTGCCGGATGGATCGGAAAGCCTGCACTATGATCCGGTGAAATTCGCCGCGTTTGAGATCCATGCGTTGAAACGCGCGGGCGCGGAGGTGGACTACACGGCGGAGCAATTGGAACAGGCCGCCGCATGGTGGGCGGGCTTGGACGATGCGGCGCGCGACGCTTTCGTTAGGACGATCATCGACGTGTTTCCCGGCGTGAAATGGGCGCTCACGCTCGACGACATCCGCACGATGCTGGCGAAATACGACGGCATGGGACCGGACGGCCTGCGGCAGAACCTCGCGCGTTTTCTCGAAGCCGTCATCCCGGTGGCCGAGGAAGTCGGAGTGAAGATGGCGATCCACCCGGACGACCCGCCGTTTTCCGTGCTCGGCCTGCCGCGCATCGTTTCACAGGCGGGCGACATCGAAGCGATTTTCAAGATGGTGGACAGCCCCGCGAACGGACTTTGTTTCTGCACCGGCTCGTTCGGCGCGCGCGGGGACAACGAGCTGCCAGAGATAGTTAGAAAATTCGCACCACGCATCCACGCCGCGCATCTCCGCAGTACGCAGCGGAATGACGACGGATCGTTTTACGAGGCGGACCACCTCGCCGGTTCCGTGGACATGCCGGCGGTCGTGCGCCATTTGCTCGATGAACAGGACCGCCGCCGTGCGGAGGGTCGTGCCGATTGGCAGATCACGCTGCGCCCGGACCACGGCCACACGATGATGGACGACCTGCCGAAACCCGCCGGAATCACGCCCGGCTACTCCTGCATCGGTCGCATGCGCGGGCTTTCGGAGCTGCGCGGACTGATGCTCGGCCTGCGTTTTTCGGAACGAGCCAAGTGAGGCGCAGCCTGTGCATTTTGCCTGAGGATCATTCCGAATGGATGCAGCGTGCCCGTGTCGGTATTAGGACAAGTTTTTGAAAACCCTAGAGGTTGCTGGATTCCCGCCTTATCGCGGTCTTGGAACGTGGCCTGCGAAACGAACAGGCACACTCTTCGCGCAGCCCGCAGGCTGATACCTTTGTAAGGGACGGTAGCCATCCTCCGGGAAGCGCGAAGGGTTGCAATCCACCCACCATTCAATTTCATGAAAACACTCCTATTACCCATCATCGTCGCGGCCGGAACGCTGATTCCTGTCTCGCATTTGAACGCCGAAACTTTCGGAGGTTTCGAGACCGGCAAAAAGTTCACTCTCACGGTCACCGACCGTACTTCCACCAAAACCAAGGGTGACAATGTGACCAAAAACGCACCCATTCCTGACGGAATCCCGGATTTCGCCGAGGGGCAGAAAGTTCGTTTCCGCATTGGCGCGAAAGGCAATCTCGTGGGTGGCGAATTCAACATCAATTTCCGCAGGGAAACAGGAGATGTCGTCATTTACTCGAACAACCCGACCTTCAGCAAACCGCATGGCGACGCCGCCACGGTGACCAAGAACTCGAATGGAAAACCGGTTGCGGCCACACTGACTTTCTACCGCTTCCGCTTTTCCGGGTTCATCCCCGTAACCAATACGGTGAACTACGTTTTCGAGCGATAACGCCCGACAAATCACAAAAACAAAGGAGAGCCATGCGCTCTCCTTTGTCGTTTTGAAGTGAACCACCCGCCTCACACGCTCAGCCGGCACCAGGCCGCGATTAAACATTCATCGACAAACCCGGACGCTGATTCTAGTTTTTGAAAATCCCTCTGTTTTGAACGAACTCACCCGTATTTTGGAATCAGCGAACGGGAGCGGACGCTCCTTATCGGCGGAGCTTTTGCCACTGGTGTATGACGAGCTACGCAGCGTCGCCAGGCAACGCATGTCGGATCTCGCTCCGGGCCAGACGCTCCAGCCGACCGCGCTGGTCCACGAGGCGTGGATCAAGCTCTCCAGCGACGAAGCGCGCTCGTGGAACGACCGCACGCATTTCTTCCGCGCGGCGGCACAGGCGATGCGCCAGATCCTGGTGGACCGGGTGCGGGCCAAGGCGACGCAGAAGCGCGTGGTGAATCTCCAGGCTTTTGATCTGCGGACGCCGGACCTGGCTGACGATTCCTTCGACGAGCGGGTCCTGCTGGTGGACGAAGCGATGAACCAGTTGGAACAGGACGAGCCGGAGAGCGTGCGCCTGATCACTCTCAAGTTTTTCGGCGGACTGACCAACCAGGAGATCTCGGTGATGGACGGGGTGACCGAGCGGACGGTGGAACGCCGGTGGTCCTACGCGAAAACCCTGCTGTTTCAAATGATCCGCGAGAAGTCCGGCGATGAAAGCACCCCAGTCACTTAACCAACTGCTTTTCATCGCCGCATCGAACTTCTCCGTCGAAGAGGAGCGCCGTGCCTTCCTTGAATTCGCCTGCCGCGGTGAGGATGACAGGCTGAAGCGGCTGGAAGTTTTATTGAAGGCTCGGCTGGACGCGGATGAGTTTTTCGAAGCGCAACCGACAGTAGTGAAAACCGCCTCGGCCGCTGGCGATGGCGGAGAGGAAGGTAGCCTTGGCACCCGCATCGGACCGTACCGGCTGATCGACCGCCTCGGCGCGGGCGGCTGCGGCGTGGTCTATCTGGCAGAGCAGCAGGAACCGGTGCGGCGGAAGGTCGCGCTCAAGATCATCCGGCTGGGCATGGCCTCGGAGAGTGTGATCGCCCGCTTCGCGATGGAGCGCGAGTCGCTGGCGCAGATGGATCATCCTAACATCGCACGGGTGCTCGACGCCGGCGCGACGTCCTCGGGGCGGCCCTACTTCGTGATGGAGCTGGTGGATGGCGAGAGAATCACCGACTTCTGCGACCACCAACATTTCGGCGTGCGCGAGCGGATGGAGCTTTTCATCCAAGTCTGCGAGGCGATCCAGCACGCGCACCAAAAAGGGGTGATCCACCGCGACATCAAGCCGTCCAACGTGCTGGTGCGCGACCATGACGGACGCGCCGTGCCGAAGGTGATCGACTTCGGCATTTCCAAGGCCACGAGCAGCGACGTGGAGGGCGACGCGGCATTCGCGGGATCGGGCACGCCGTCCTACATGAGCCCGGAGCAGGCGGAAGGCGGCACCGACATCGACACCCGCAGCGACATTTACAGTCTGGGAGCCCTGTTGTGCGAACTATTGACCGGCCATCCCCCTTCTCACAGAAAGTTAGACAAAAATTCCGAAGGGGACGAGGCTCACACGGAGCACCCGATTTCCCTGCTGGCCGGCGACCTCGAATGGATCGTTAGAAAAGCGGTCGAGCCGGACCGGCAACTCCGCTACGACACCGCCAACGGTCTTGCGCTGGACGTACGGCGTTATCTGAACGAGGAACCCGTGATGGCCCGCCCGCCGAACCGCCGCTACCTGTTCAAGAAACTCGTGCGGCGCAACCGGCTCATCTTCGCCGCAGGCAGCGTGGCGATGTTCGGTTTGCTCGGCGGATTCGGAGTTTCGACGTGGTTGTTCCTGCGGGAAAGGGACGCGCGCCAGGAGGCGGAACACGCGCGCGCCAGTGAGGTGCTCTTGAACGAAAAGGCAAGGGCAGCGGATTTGGTCGCCCAAGCGACGGTGCACCTGAAATACAACGAGATGGAGCAGGCCGATTCCCTACTCGCCGGCCTGACGGTCGAAAGGGCCCCGCTGTCCCTCGAAGCGGCTAACACCTTGAGGACGGTGGCCGATTGGAATCTCACGAAGGGCCGCTGGAAAACCGCCGCGAAACGATTCAGCATTCTTGTGCCTGTCATCACGAGCGTCGATCTAACTGACACCGATCAGATGTCCCGGACCCTGATGCCCGC
>JBDSNC010000208.1:0-18654 GCA_039915545.1 Luteolibacter sp. | reverse complement strand
CCGGGATCGGAAGTGGCCGCTGGTTGGAGGACCAGCGGCCCTTCTTTTGTCATGCAATCCCCTGTGACGGCGGCCAGATCGCGCTGGCGTTTTGCCGGGCGGCGGATTAGTTCGTTAGGATGCACGCTAGGCAGGACATTCCCCAAAAAGGCCGGGCGGTCTTCTGGTGGACCTGCGTCGCGTTTTTCTTCCAAGGCATGACGCCTGGATTCTGGCTGCCCGCCCTGACCAACATCCTCCATGCGAAGGGCCTCGGCGCGTGGGTGGCGGCGGCGTTCATGGTGCCACCGGTGTGCGCGCTCGTTTCCCCGCTCGTCGGCGGAGCGCTCGCGGACCAGCGGGTGGCGGCGGACCGGCTTTACGTCTGGACCTCGCTGATCGGCGGCGTGTGTTTGTTAGCCGCCTTCGCTTGTCTGGATTCCGGGCTGAGTCCCTGGTGGTTCCTTTTGCTGCTAGGGCTGTATTCGGTTTTCACCGGGCCGTCCTGGGGGCTGCTCACCACCACCGCGCTCACCCATCTCCCGGATGCCGGGCGGCAGTTCCCGCTGGCGCGCGTGGGGGCGACCCTCGGCTGGATGGTGGCCGGGGCGATGACGAGCTACCTGTTTCACGCGGATGCCAGCGCGAAGACCGGCTACGCGGCGGGTGTGGCGCGGGTGGCGGGGGCGTTTCTGGCAATCATGCTGCCCCACACTCCGCCGTTAGGGAAAAGCACATCGTGGCGGAGCCAGCTCGGGTTGGATGCGTTCCAACTGATGAAACAGCGCGATCTCTGCGTGTTTTTCACCGTGACCACGCTGTTTTCGATCCCTCTGACCGCCTTCTACATGTATGCGCCGGAGCTGTTGCAGGTGTTGGGAAACACCCATGCCACGGCGACGATGGCGGTCGCTCAGTTTACCGAGATCCTGGGAATGATGCTGGTGGGCCGGCTGCTGCTGCGTTTCAGCGTGAAAACGGTAATGTTGTGGGCGCTGGGTCTATCCGTCATGCGCTTCGGCATGAGCGCCTACGCCGGGCACAGCGGGATGATCGCGTGGCACGTCGGCGGCATCGCGCTGCACGGCATTTGTTACACGTTCTATTTTGTCACCGCCCCGATGTTTCTCGACAACCGGGTGGACCCGGGCCTGCGCGGGCAGGCGCAGGGGTTGCTAGGTCTCGTGACGGGCGGCATCGGCCCGCTGGCCGGCGCGATGATCTGCGGCTGGCTGCGGGATCATGTCGTCACTGCGGACGGCCAGGGCTGGATGGCCTTCTGGAGCATCCTTGCGGGGATGATCGCGCTGTGTTTCCTGATTTTCGCGCTGCTCTATCGGGAGTTCAGGGCAGCGCGAGACGGAGAAATTGCTGGCTGAGCCCGGTCACATCCACGGAGCTCCGGAAGGTGCGGTCGCCGGTGGCGGGATCGTAGCTGATCGTCGCCGGCGCAGCAGTGACGGGAATCCACGACCCGGGTTGAAGTGACGCGGAGGATTGAACCTGATAGACCACATCGCGGGCCAGCCCCTGCCGCCGGAATTCGATGGAGAGGAAATTCCGCGCACCCTGGCTGGTGAGTTGGGGCGATGGAATCTGTAAGGATCCGCTCGGATCGCGAGGATCGGTGCCGAGGAAAAATTCCATGCGGTTTATCAGGCCGTCGGCATCGGGATCACCTCCCGGCTCGGTTCCCGGGGCGTTCGGAGAGGGAAAACTGGCGGCCCGCCATGCGTCGTAGGGTTTGTCCCGCAGCACCACGGTGGCGGTGGAGTTGGATCCGGTCGTGTAGGCTGCGTCCGGCGTGATGCCAATCACCACCGTCCGGGTTCCCTCGGCGGTGCTGTTGGAAACCGGTGTGACCGGAAGCGCTGCCGACCGACTGTTGGCCGTGATCGTGATCTGTGAGGAAAGCGTGAGGTAGTCAACGCCCGCTGCCGCGGAACCGGTGATGGTGAAGGGCACGGTGAGTGCCGCTGTGATGTCATCGCTGTCGCGGACGAATTTGAACGAGCCGGGTGTGCTGTTGGTTTCGTCCGCCCGGGGATCGCTGGCGAGCACGTGGACGCGCTGTCCGGCCACGACCGCCGGGGTCACTTGCAGGAAACGGATGGCATCGGCGATGACGTAGCCGTTCGCCGCCGTATTGCGGACAGTGACATTGCCCGTAGAGCCGGCATTGAAGGTGTAAACGCCCAATGAATACCACGTCCCGCCGTTGGATTTCTGACTCGTGGTGACCGTGCTGGTTCCGTTGCCGTGAACGATTTCATAGCTGACATTGCTGGCGCGGTTGGGATCGGAAGTCCAGCGGGCGAAAACCTCGTAAGTGTCCGTCGCGGGCAAGGTGGGGTTGAACGTGGCGGATTTTCCTCCGGCGGTATTGCCGTCCTGGAGGTAATTGAGCCCGTAGTAGCCTGAGGTCGAGGAACTCGCCGCCCAGGTTCCGCTTGTGGAAAATCCGCTGGTGCTCGCGTTGTCGACGATGACTTCCGCACCCGTGGCCGGAGGATCGGTTCCGAGAATCTGGCCGTCAGCAAGGAGTTGGAGCTTGAGCAGCGGGTAGGGAAGATCCTGGACCGCCTCGTTCCGGTCGATGCAGAGCGCGGCGGCTGTGGCGGCGGACTGGCTCAGCACCATCAGGCACGGCTCCATCCGGGTGGAACAGAAAGCGACGTGCGAGGCAGACAGCGACCAGGTGACCAGCAGGTTTTCGCACTCGGATTTTTTCGGAACCAACGCGCGATACGGAATCCGCCACGTCGAGCTGGCGGAGCCGCCGGTGTCGCCTTCCACCCGCACGTATCCCGGTCCCGGGAGCCGGCGGACGTGGTGGGAATCCGCCGTGTAGTTCGCCAGACCGACGGAGTCCGCTGCGACGAGGGTTCGATCGAAATACGCCTGGGTCACGACAAAGTCGGAAATCATGCGACGAGCCTCGCGCACATAGAGTTCATCGGGCCAGCCGCCGGTTTCGGGATATTCGCCGAGCGCGAGTCCGAGCTGATCCACCTTGTTGAGGAGCGCCTGGATGTTCGCCCGGATGGTGCTGCCCAGCGTTAGATCGGTGGCCAGCGCACGGTAGCGGGCGTCGTTTTTCAAATACCAGAGCATGCCGAGCTGCCAGCTCACATGGCTTTGGTACATCAGCTCGCGGGTGGCGTAGTCCGCCTCGGGCCACGGGATCCAGCCGCCGGATCCGTCAGGCCAGCGGTTGCCGCCGATGTGGTCGGTCGAGCAGCCGCGGTCGAACATTTCATGGTTGTTGATGTCGTTGCCGACGGTCATCGCGGTGCTGCCACCCGCCCGGTGGAACCGATAGAGGAGTTCGAACCGGGTGGGATCGTAAACCGCAGGCTGATAGAGCGGCTGAAGGGTGGCCGGATTGCTGCTCTGCGCCGTGTACATCCGGAAATTGTAGGCTTGGAGGTGGTTGTCGCCGGATCCGGTGGTGCCGACCGGTTCATCGATGAGATTATAAATCAGTCCGCTCGAAGAGTTTCCCTCTACCAGATAGGGATCGGTTCCGGCAACCGCCGCAGCCGCCTGTTTCCCGGCCTTCGACTCACCATATTGGCTCGATGCCTCCCGGCCGTAGGTGTGGCTGACTCCCGCCCGCGCGAGGAGGTCGCCTTCGTAAGTGCAGTCGATGAACATTTTCCCGCGGAAGACGCTGCCGTTTTCCATATGGATCGCCACGATGCGGGCTCCGAATTTTTCGACGGTGGTGAGACGCTGCTCGTAGAAAGTCGGCACCGGAGAATCCCACGTTGCGCCGGGCACGGGATCGGCGAGCAGGGCCTCGAATTTCTGCTCGGCCTTGGAGGGCTTGAAGCCGGTATTACTGCCCACGGCGACAAAATACTCACGGGTGATGCCGCCCTGGGCCAGTGCGCTCACCCCGTCGGTTTCCGTTAGTCCGCCGGATGTCATGCCGCCCACGTGGCGGCCGAACGCCACCAGAGCGACCGACTTCCCCATTCGGACGGCTTGCGCGGCTGCGACCACCCCGCCGGACGTCGCGCCGTAAATCACGACATCCGCCTCGACGTCCACCACGGGCACGGCAGGAGCGGGGTAGTAGTATTTCAACCCGGGATTGGGAGTGGGAGAGGCAGCTTGGGCGAATGGACCCGGCAGAAGGAGGCCAGCCAACACGGTGGACAAGAGCCATCGCGATGGAACAGCGGTATGGATGGGACGCATGGGCTTCGAAATCGGCGCGGGGTTTTGCGAAATTGGAAAAGAATTTATTTACCGGTAACATCATTAAGTCAAGAGATTTGAGTGACTGGTTACACACCAAGGCCTTCCGAAATGGTTACCGGTAAATATTTGATTTGACGGGCAACTTGAAGCTCATAAGTTCGCGGTCGCATCTCATGAAAAAACGAACCCATACCCTTTGCTCCGCAGCGAGCGCGCTGCTCTTTCTCGCGGCGGTTCCTGCAGTCCGCGCCGGCACACCTCCAGCGTCGGCGGTGCTTCTGGATCTCGCGACCGCCGATCTGAAGACGTTCAAAACGGAAAAAGATCCCGTGCTTTCCATCGATACCTCCACCGACAAGCCCGCCCTGAAAGTCGAATTCCCCGGCAACAGCGGCTATCCGGGTCTCGATCTTCCCATCCCCGGCGGCTCCTGGAATCTTGCGGCCTACTCCGGCATCGAAGCCGAACTCGTCAATATCAGTCAGGAACGCCTCAACGTCGCCCTCCGCGCCGACAATGCGGGCGATTGGAAAAAATCCCCTTGGAGCACCAACAACGTCTGGATTGCTCCAGGAGAATCGAAAGTCCTCAAGGTCACTTTCGGCCAGTCCTATGGAAAACCCGGATACGCCCTCGACCCCGCGAGCGTCGCCGGCATCAAGATCCTCGCCGACAACCCCAAGCAGACTTCCGCCATCCTCATCAAATCCGTGAAAGCCGCTGGCACTGGTTCGCCCGCCGCGCCGGTGGCCGCTGCGAAAGACGCTCCGGCCCAAGCACCTGCGGCGGCTGCGGCCGGCGTTGATATCTTCACGCCAACCGCCGCAAGCATCGCTGCGATCAAAACCGAAAAAGATCCCGTGCTCAGCCTCGACTCCTCCGCTCTCAAGGTCGAGTTCCCCGGCGGCAGTGGTTTCCCCGGCCTCGATCTGCCCCTCCCCGGCGGCAGCATCAACCTCTCCGCCTTCGCCGGCATCCAGGCCGAAGTCACCAACCTCAGCCAAGAGAAACTCAATATCAACCTGCGCGCCGACAACGCCGGCGACTGGAAGCAATCCCCATGGAACACCGGCAACGTCTGGATCGCCCCCGGTGAGACCAAAACCGTCAAGGTCACCTTCGGAAAATCCTACGACAAACCCGCCTACGCCCTCGATGCCTCGAAAATCACCGTGGTAAAACTCTTCTGCGCCGAGCCCAAACAAAGCTCCGCCGTTCTCGTCAAAGCCATTCGCGGATTCGGCACCGGCACTCCCGCCGTCCCCGTCACCGCCGCCAAGGAAACTGCTACCCAAGCACCTGCGGCACCCGCCACCGCCGCTGTTATTTTCACGCCCACGGCCGAAAGCGTCGCCGCCGTTAAAACCGAGAAGGACCCCGTTCTCGCTGTCGATTCCTCCACCGGCACTCCCGCCCTGAAGATCGATTTCCCCGGCGGCAGCGGCAACCCGGGCCTCGATTTCCCGCTCACCGGCGGCAGCATCAACCTTTCCGCGTTCGCCGGAATCCAGACCGAAATCACCAACCTCAGCCAAGAGAAGCTCAACATCAACCTGCGCGCCGACAACGCCGGCGATTGGAGACAAAATCCATGGAACACCGGCAACGTCTGGATCGCTCCCGGTGAGACCAAAACCGTCAAAGTCACCTTCGGAAAATCCTACGACCAACCCGGATACGCGCTCGATGCCTCAAAAATCACCGTGATCAAACTCTTCTGCGCCGAGCCCAAACAGACCTCCTCCGTGCTGATGAAAAACCTCCGCCCCTTCGGCACCGGAGGAGCCACCAAACCCGCCGCCGCAGCACCTGCCGCCGCTCCCGTTTCAGCCGGCAGCGACAGCACGTTCTCGCCCTCCATCGGCGGCGAGTTGCTCGATCTATCTAAAACGGATCCGCTAACCGGCTTCAATAACAGCGACTCTACCGCTATCATGGAAAACGGCAAGATCAAGGTCACCTTCGCCGGCGGCTCGAATTATCCAAACATCCAGTTCCCCGTGCCCGCAGGCGGCTGGAATCTCGACGCCTTTGGTTGCGTCGAAGTCACCGTCACCAATCCTAACGACCGCAAAGTCAATATCCTGCTGCGCGTCGATAATCCGGGCGATTGGAAAACCGAACCCTGGAACACCGAAAACACCCCGGTCAACGCGGGCGAAACCAAGGTCGTCAAACTCACCTTCGGTCAGCAAAACGGAGCCCCCGCGTTCCCGCTCAACTCGAAACGAGTTTCCGCGATCCAGATCTTCCTCGAAAGACCCAAAACGGACACCGTCCTCATCCTCTCCGGCCTCAAGGCTTCCGGCAGCCCCGCCGCCAGCGCCAGCGGTGGCGCGCTCACCTCGCCCGCCGACCGTCAAGTCGCCGTTACTCCGCCGACCTGGCTCGGCCAACGCCCGCCGGTGGAAGGCGACTGGGTGCAAACGCTCAATGAGAATTTCGATGGTGACAAACTCAACGAAAAGCTCTGGACCCCGCGCTTCCCGTGGAACGGCCCACAGCCGGGCCAACTCCAGCGCTACGCTCCGGAAAACGTCACAGTCGGTGACGGCATCGCCACCTTCAAAGTCGAGAAGCGCCAGGGCCACGAAAACAACGATCCCAAACTCGGCACCCGCGACTACACCTCCGGCCTCATCCAGAGCTACGACAAGTGGACGCAGTGCTACGGTTACTTTGAATCCCGCGTCAAACTCCCCACCGCCCGCGGCCTCTGGCCCGCCTTCTGGATGATGCCCGATCGCGGCCCTTCCGCCGGATCCGAAATGTGGAAACGCCGTGACACCGGTTCGGGAGCCATGGAAATCGACATCCTCGAACACCTCACCGAATGGGGTGACGGCCGCAACAACATCGCCCTCCACTGGGACGGCTACGAAGCCAACCACAAATCATGGGGTTCTAATCAAATCTACTTCGGCCCCACTCCCGATGGCTGGCACAATTTCGGCCTTCTCTGGGAACCCGGCAAACTCACCTGGTATATCGATGGCAAAAAAGTCGTCGAGTATGCCAACGAGCGCGTCTCCAACGTCCCCTCCTACCTCAAGCTCAACGTCCAAATGGGCGGCTGGGCCACCAAGGACGTGGATCTCTCGAAACTTCCCGACTATTTCAAAGTCGATCACGTCCGCGCCTGGCAGCTCAAGAGCCGGCTGAAGAAGTAGTGAAACCCGCAAGAGGGGCGGCGGCCGATACTGCCTGCCTCAAACCTCATCATGTTCCGACTTCTCCGCCACCTCCTGATCCTGCTGTGCCACGTCTCTGCCGCAGTTTCTGTGGTCCGGGCCGGGAACGAACCACGCCCGGATCCTGAGGTTTTCAGGGCGGATTTCGAAAGTCCGGAGTTACCCGGTGACTGGCGGAACGATGGCTCCGGCTTGGCGGTTTCGGAACCCGTCCCGGGAGCCTCGCGCGCCCTAACCGTGTCCACCCTCAAGCGGGGAAATCACATGGTTTCCATCCCTCTCCCCATCGACCGGATCCGCGGATTTCGAGTCACCTTTTCCGGAAAGGTGAAAGCCGAAAATGTCAGCGAACCTGCGGAACCGTGGAATGGAGTCAAACTCATGCTCCACACCATTTCTCCCAAGGGACCCGACTATCAGGCGGTGATGGGGCTTCACGGCACCTTCGATTGGAAAGAGCTGGGACTAACTGCCATGATTCCGCCCGACGCGACCGAAGCGTCGGTCATTCTAGGTATCCAGGATGCCAGCGGCAAAATCTGGTTTGATGATGTGGTCGTGTCACTTTCCGCCACGCCCAGGAAGCGTCCCACAGTCCAACCAGCCCTGCTTCCTCCGGAAAAACTCGACCGCCGCAGCGACCTGGCGCGGCTTCGCGGCGTGATGTATGGGCCGAAAGGCAGGGAAGAAGACCTGCGCAAGCTGGCGGAATGGAAAGGCAACCTCATCCGCTGGCAGTTTTGCTGGTATGACGGCACCTTCCCGGAAAAACGCCTCGATCTAGCACTTTACGACAAGTGGCTGGATGAGACCATCGCCGGGGTGGACCGGCTGCTGCCACTCTGTGAATCACTGGGAATCCGCGTCATTATCGACCTCCATACTCCTCCAGGGGCCGGCGAGTCCGGGCAGTGGGCGATGTTCGAAAAGGAGGCCTATCAGAAAAAATTCATCGCGGTCTGGGATCGCCTGGCCAGCCATTACAAAGACCAGCCAGCCATCTGGGGATACGATCTGGTCAACGAACCGGTCGAGGCCAAGGTCGCCGATGGCCTGCTCGATTGGCGCACGCTCGCCGAACTGGTGGCCAGGCGCGTCCGTGCCATCGATCCCCACCGCGCAATCATCGTCGAGCCCGGTCCCTATGGTGGCTGGGGAAACCTCGATTTCTTCGAGCCGATCGACGTCCCCGGAATCATTTACAGCGTCCACATGTATGAGCCCATGCCATTCACTCACCAGGGTGTTCTGGGAGGAAATCCCGCCGGTCAGGAATATCCGGGATCGATCGGAGGAGTGCTTTGGAACAAGGACAAACTGAGGGAGGTTCTTGAACCGGTCCGCCAGTATCAGAAGGACTACAATGTTCCCGTTTTTCTTGGCGAGTTCAGCGCGCCACGCTGGGCCCCCGGTGACAGCACCGCCCGCTACCTGCATGATTGCATCGAAATTTTCGAGGAGTTCGGCTGGGACTGGACCTATCATGCGTTCCGCGAGTGGCACGCTTGGAATGTCGAACTCGGTCCGAACATGGAAGATATGGCGCCAGCGGCCGTTCCAACCACCCGCGAACAGGCCCTTCGACTGGGTTTTTCAAAAAACTAACCAACCGATCATGCACCACCAAACTTTCCGTTTTGCTACGGCTTTATTCCTGCCATTCGTGCTCCACTCGATCCAACCATGCAGCGGCGCGGAAGCCGCGGCCGGAAAATCAAACGCGCTCGTCGATCTGAAAACCCCGATCGCAGGGAAACGCCTGCAGCCCACTTCCACCCAGGTGAGCGTTTCCCAGGATCCCGCCACTCCCGGCCTCATCGTCAAAGTCCAGCCGGGAGGCGAAGGCTATCCGGGAGTCCACATTTCGCCGGAGGCGGAGATATGGGATCTATCAAATTTCGGCCACGTCGAAGCGCGGGTGGTGAACACCGGCACCAAGGATCTCGGATTCGTGCTGCGTGTGGACGGAAAAGCGGATGGCGGCGACTACACGTCGAATTCCGAATCGCTCTATCTCAAGCCCGGGCAGACCGGCACCGCCCAGGTGATCTTCGGTTTCAGCTACGGCTACAAACCCACCTCGAAGCCGAATCCGGCGGCGATCTCAAAGCTGGTCTGCTTCTGTCAGAAATCCGCCGTCGGGCAGTCGTTCCGCATCGAATCCATCGAAGCGGCCGGACCGGCTGGCGAAAAGCCTCCCGTCAAGCCGGAGGACGTGAGAACAAAGCCGGAAAAAGGCATGATTCTCGCACCCGGCATCGCGCCCGACGCAAAACAGATCGAAGCAAAGGACGGTGCGCAGGCAGTCCTGGAAAGCGGTTCGCTCAAGCTGACATTCACCCCGGCTGGGAAAGCCCAGGAAGTTTTAGTGAAACCGTTGATCGGACGCTGGGACCTGCGGGATGCCTATCAGGTGAAGCTGAAGGTCAAAAACGCGGGAAGCGTGCCGGTCACGCCAAAAGTCAGAGTCACCAGCAACGGCGGCCCCACGGACACGATTTCCCCTAACGAACCGTTGTCTCCGGGAGCGGAAACCGTCATTGCCGTTCCGTTCCAGCCGGCATCGCCATGGCAGGGCATCAAGGATCTGGCAAAAACCGCTTGGGACGGTCAGCCGGGAACCGGAACGAAATTCACCAGCGATAACGTCAGCGGCATCAGCATCAGCGTCAGCCCCGGCGGTGCACAGCAAGAGTTGCTGGTTTCAGCGATCGCCGCAGGGGTCCCGCCTTCTCCCGAAATGCCCGCCTGGCTCGGCAAACGCCCGCCGGTGGAAGGTGACTGGACGATGACTTTCAAAGAAGAGTTCGACGGCCCGACCCTCGACGAAAGCAAGTGGCGCATTTACACCGAAAACTATTGGGACAAGCGCAGCCACTTCAGCAAGGACAACGTCATCCTCGGTGACGGTGTCGTGAAACTCCACTACGAGAAAAAAACCGGCCGCCACAACGACGATCCCAACGGCAAGGAGACCGACTACGCCACCGGTTTCCTCGACACCTACGGCAAGTGGGTGCAGCGCTACGGTTATTTCGAAGCACGGATGAAACTCACCAAGGCCCCCGGTCTCTGGCCCGCATTCTGGCTGATGCCGGACCGTGGCGCCGCTGCGGGCGAGCAATGGAAACGCGCCGATACCGGCAACGGCGGGATGGAGTTCGACGTGATGGAATACCTCGGCCGCTGGGGTCCGTTCCGATATAACATCGCCATGCACTGGGACGGCTACGGCAAGGACCACAAGCAGACCGGCGCCACCACCATGTATTTCCTACCGGACAAGGAAGGCTTCATCACCGCCGGCGTCTTATGGACGCCCGGACTGGCGGTCTACTACGCCAATGGCAGGGAAATCGCCCGTCAGGAAACCCCGCGGATCTCCAACGTTCTATCGGACATCATGTTCACCAACGTCTCCGGCGGTTGGGACAATGACGGCATCGACGATTCCAAGTTACCTGACGATTTCGTGATCGACTACGTGCGCGCCTGGCAGCGCAAGAATCTTGCCTCCGAGGGCGACGGAAAGCCCCCGACCGCAAAATGAGTCCAGGGCGGTTGATCGCATTTTTCTGAGTCGGTCGGTGCACCCATCCGTTGAAAAGCTGACAAAAAGGGCCGGAAACTCAGCAGCCGTTTCCAAACTGTGGCCGTTTATCTGGCAAATCCCAGTTGGCTCAAAAACCCATCTCACAACTCATTCAAAATGAGAGGGAAATGGCGGACAGGGAGGGATTCGAACCCTCGGTAACATTGCTGCTACACACGCTTTCCAAGCGTGCTCATTCGACCACTCTGACACCTGCCCTTGGAGGGCGGGACGCTAGGAACTCCATTCACCGTTGGCAATCCCTTTTTGAAAAGTTTCCAAATGAACTGCTTCCGTCAGATATCTTCGACGCGGGCCAGTATCCAAAGGAGGTCGGAAAGGCGGTTGAAAAACAAGCGGACCACTTCCGGCACCGGTTCGCCGGACTCGTGGAGGACCAGCACCGCACGCTCGGCACGGCGGGCCACGGATCTCGAATAATCTAGGCCCGCGCGGGCCATCGAGCCCTCGGCACCGGGTCTCGCCCAGCTAGTAAAACGGACGCCACGCTTTTCATAATCATGGGCGGTGGCGGTGACCCATTCGAGGTCGTCCGGGCCGAGGTAGGCGTATTTTTTCTCCAGATACTTCTGCTCGTCCTCAGGAAGGGTGGCGAGCTGGCCCATCAGACCGACGAGGCGCGCCTGGATGCCGTCAATGATGGCAATGACGTCCGCATGCCCATCGGCAGCACGGGCGAGGCCGAGAGCGGCGTTCAGCTCATCCACGCAGCCCAGTGCCTCGACGCGGCGGGAGGTCTTGGCGATGCGTTTGGAAAACATCAGGTCCGTCTCCCCCTGATCGCCGCGCCCCGAAATAATGCTCATGCGCGGAGGCTAGCAGCGGAAAAATTCATGTCCATCCGACTTCATCCGTGTTTTCTCTTGGCCGTCCATGAAACTCGCGAAACTCGGCGACGGCCCGGAAATTTTCCACACGATCCAAGGCGAAGGCGTCTCGGTCGGCGCTCCCGCCGTGTTCATCCGCGCGTCCCGCTGCAACCTCCACTGCGTCTGGTGCGACACGGACCACACGTGGAATTTCGAGAAAACTCCATGGCCGCACGAAAAGGACGCGCTCCCGGGATACGCGAAATTCAAAAAAGCGGACGTCACCTTCGAGATCGATCCGGCGGACGCGGCGAAGCGGA
The DNA here is from genome assembly GCA_039915545.1 of Luteolibacter sp. Classification (GTDB taxonomy): domain Bacteria; phylum Verrucomicrobiota; class Verrucomicrobiia; order Verrucomicrobiales; family Akkermansiaceae; genus Luteolibacter. The sequence continues at coordinate 6,533 of JBDSNC010000208.1, read as the reverse complement.
TTCTCGCTTACGATTGCCCGCGCACGGTGATTACCGGGGGCGAGCCGCTGCTCCAGCAGGACGGGTTTCTGGAGATGATCGGGAAAATCCGCGCACGCCAGCCGGAGCATCAGTTCGAGGTGGAAACCAATGGCACGAAGATCCCCTCGCCCGCGTTCCATGATGCGGTGAACCAGTTCAATGTTTCGCCGAAGCTCTCTAACGCCGGCATGCCGGAGTCGCTGAGACTGAATGCGGAAGCGCTCGCATTTTTCGCCAGATCGCCGAAGGCCTGGTTCAAGTTCGTCGTCGCGGAACCCGCCGATCTCGAGGAAATCAAATCGCTCTGCACCGCCCATCAGATCCTCTGTCAGCGCGTCCTACTGATGCCGGAGGGCCGGACTTGCGCCGAGCTGGATCGCCACGCCCCATGGCTTGCTGAAACCTGCCGTGACCTTGGCTTCCGTTTCTCCGACCGCCTCCACATCCGCCTCTGGGGTGACCAACGCGGTGTCTGAGTTCAGCGGGGCTTGCCGACTTTTTCCGACAGCCGCTGCACGGTCGCGAGGATCTGGGGATTGCGCTCGTCGGTCCGGTAGCGGATGCCGAAGGTGAAGGCCTTGGGGAGAAGAAACTCGAATGCATGCAGGGTTTCCAGCCCGGCGGGTTTCAGTTTCATGCGCTCCTCGGCGTCGCCCGGGAAGATCATCACTCCGAGGCCGTGCTTGCAGGCGTTCACCGCCTCCGCCTCGCTGCGGCACTCGATGGTTTTTTCAAGGGCCGCGCCATAGACCGATTTGCACCACTGCGAAAGAAAGCCACGGAATCCGATCGCCAGCGAGGGAGCAGGCAGGATCGCGGTGGATGCAATCACGTCCGACAGACTGAACGAGTCCCGGTTGAAAACATAGTAGGTCGGATTCCAAGCGATCGTGATTCCACGTTGCTGGCAGACCGCCAACGTCTTGATCCCGGCGGATTCGCCCTCTTTGAGAAACGAACCGGCCAGCACGATGTCGACCTCGAAGCAACGGAGCGCGTTCAGCCAATCATTGCCCGGTTCAAGATCCTGCCAGGCTTCGACGGAATTGTCCCGCACGCCGTGTGGCACGGAAACCCGCACCTCCTGAGCGGTCGTGCTACCGTCCGTCCAGATTTTCACCTGCTTGGTTTGCGAACGTTTCCAATAGGCTGCCCGGCGCAGGAGATCGGAATGCTCCTTCACGATTTCCTCGATCAGCGGAACAAGCGCGCGCCCCTGCTCGGTGATCATCGTGCCTTCCGGACACCGGTAAAACAGTGGAAAGCCGATGACCTGCTCCAGCTTCACAATCTGCGCGCTCACCGCCGGCTGGGTCACCCCCAGCTTCTGCGCAGCTGCGGAAAACCGGCCGGTTTGCGCCAGCGCGAGGAAAACCTGCAGCTCTCGGATTTCCGGAGTGATCATCAGAAGGCGGCGCGGGTTTGGATTTTTTCCATCAGCTTGGGCATGAACTCATAAGGATGCTGGCGCAGGAAACTCGCATGCAGCGGCTGGCGGCCGACGACGGAGAGCTCATCCTCGCCGAGGCACCACCGGTCTTTGTCGATCTCCACTTCAGGACCAATAACGACCGTGCCTTCGGGACATTTTTCCGGGTGATCGAGCCAATAGAGCCATTGGGAATCCGTCAGAATTTTCGCCCCCCCTCCGGCGTCGGAAACCGCCCCGGCGTCCGGCACCTGACCGTCCAATGAAACCAGATAGTATTCTCCGCCCATCTGTCCAAGCGGGACTCTGGCTGATTCTGAACCAACGCGCTGGTAAGGACGGAAGGGCACCGCACCCGCGTTCTGGGTGACGAAGCGGCTGCCCGATCCCGTCCAGCAACCGATGTAGAAATCACAATGTCCTGAAACCAACGCCTTGCCCGCATCAGCGGAATCGATCGGCGAATAACAGGCACGGATGCCTCCCAGCGACTGCAGCTCACGGAACAGATTACGGAACTCCCTCGTCCTGAACACCGCTGCGGAGCAACCGACGTTCAACACCCGGCCGTCCTCGTGGATCGCCGCGACGTGGTCCTTCATCCGGTGCCGCGCGGCGTTGAGGAAGCGGAGGTCGTTGAACAGGCGGTCGGCAAAGGGGGTGGGATGCAGCTCTCCGCGCAGACCCTCGTTGAAGAGCACGCAGTCGAAACTGCGTTCCAGATTCTGCATCATTCTCACGACGCTCTTGCGGGTGGCGAAAACACCCTGCCCGGCATTCACATAACTCCGATCCTGATAGACCTTCTGGAACGCGCTGAGGTGGCGGAAATCGACCGACTCCCACTTCGGGTCATCACCCGTCCGGCTGTCCTGTTGTTCCCAATCCATGATCTTACCCCTATCCACTCGGCTTTCCCGCAACCTCACGTTCACGAGACTCCGCTTGCTATGTTAGGCGGTTGCGAATTGCAATATGTTTCGCTGAATTTGCAAGATTTGCAGGGAATACCATCGATCCGTTATAGGCTTATAAGCTATATCACCCGGCTGGAACGTTCATATTCCATGCCAAGTTTTCACTATGGCCGTTTTTGGGACCACTTGTCCGGTTTTGGCACTACTTGGCCGTTTTTACCCCCATTCAGACACCCCAAAAACCGATAAAAACGGGCGAACAGCCAACAAAGCGGACGAACGGGAGACACCTCACTCTTTTGAAACCATTAGCATTCTGTCCCGATAGACTATCGAGAGATCCGAATGATTGATGCACCGTGAGTTCGATATGAAATGGATCCCCCTCGCCTCCCTTCCAGATAGGCAAAGTCCGATGGCCGTCCGCCGCGCGATTGGTGCGCAGCAGCAGCCGGTCCGACGGAGCCCTGATGGCAGAGGCGTCGAATTCCAGCCGACATCGCCAACCAAAAACCTCACCCACACCCCACATCCCATGAAAAACACCCTGCTCGTCATCCTCGCCATCGCCATCCCAGGCACCGCCTTTGCGCAAATGATTGATTCCACCTTTTTCGATCCGGAATTCAGAGTCCGGCGCCCCGGATCCAATGCGGCGGTTGTCCTCGCTATCCCGATTAACAATCAATACAGCGGCCACGACATCGACAACAAATGGACCCACTCCGCCGGTGGCTTCGTACAAGTGAAACTATTGGGCCTGGCCGACGCGCAGCTCGCCGCCTACACGGAGACCACGAACGACAGCCTGGTCTTCGGACGGGAAATCGCCACCACTTTGGTTGGTACGGACTTGTCAAACGCACTGAACAGCCTCGCGGGTGCCGGCGTCGCTTACAGTTGGGAGTCCACCACCCAGGTTCCCCTCATCATCAATCAGGACGAACTCTATCGAGTCGATTTCGATGTGACCAGCGGAGCCAACATTCCGGTAAGCCTGCTCAATTCCGCCTCATTCGAGATCACCACCGCCGGCATCACCAACGCGTCGAACGCGAGCACGACTGCGCTGAATCTTTTGGATCTCGTCGCCATCCAGAACGGAACCGACACGGGACATTTCAGCTTCACTTTTAAATCCACCAGCAACCTCAGCGCACTCGATTTCAAATTCGCGGCGTCGAACCCTGTCGGTCTCGGCCTGCTTGGCGGAACGCTCGGAGACAAGAACGTCCTGACATTCTCGGGCTTTCAGGTGACCGCCGTTCCGGAACCCAGCGGACTCGCCCTGTGCGGGTTGGCCGTCAGTCTCCTCGCCCTGGGAAGGAAAAGAAACGCATGATCATCACGGAAACCACCACCTCCGAAACTCATGAAAATCCAGCCACTCATCCGGATCCTGGCCCTCGGGCTGGTCGGGTCCGCCAACCCGGTTTCCGCCCAACATCTGATGGATCAGGGGCCGGAACTGACCGTTCGCCCGCCCGTCCAAAAGGCCGAATCCGTCATCACCGACCGCACACCGCTCTGTCTCGTGAAGAACTCGATGACACTCGAATCCCATCTGAACAACACCACCGACACCGGCTCCATCATCGATCTTTCCGTGCTTCGCGAGCCTTCCATCTATCGAGCCGGCCCAGACTCAGCTCCCGGTATTTCCGTTGAAATCCTGAGAAACAGCCTCGCCCTGCTGACCGCCACCTATCGGGAAACCGCGAAATCCTCCGACGACAAAACCGGCTGGGAAATCGCGCTGTCCGTCCGGCAGAGCATCCTGATCGACCCGGCCGCGGCACTCGACATCGTCGCGAAAGAGATTGCGGCAAATCCTCCTGCCGCCTGCGAAATCGTCAAGATCGCCATCCAGACCACCGATGCGGACAACCGTCTGGTCGTCGACATCGTGAAAGCCGCGATCAATGCCTCGCCCGAATCCATGCGTATCATTTCCCAATGCGCCATCGCGGCGGCCCCGGAGTCGCTCTCCGCCATCCAGATGCTGCTGGCCGGGCTGGATCCCGCCGGAGGTGATTCAGGCACCAGTGCCAAGAGCACGAAAAATCCGCAAGGTGCCGCTCAAATGATGATTTCATCACCACCCGCTCCCGCGACCCCGAACCCACTCGACCTTCCGCCAATGTATTTGATGCCTCCAGGTCCCATCCTGCCGCCGCTCGTCTCGAATGTGGATCCGTGAATCCGCGCCAACCTTAATTTTTCATGAAGAACCGCAACTTTTCCATGGGCGGAGGGTTTCTCAGAGCGTATAACCCCTCTCAGCCATGAATCGCAACATCACGCCACCTGACGACTCCTGGGAATCCGACGCCGTTTGGCAACTGCTCGACCAAGCCGCTCCCAAAGCCGCGAGCGCCCGATTTGCCGATGATGTCGTCCGCGCTGCTCGATTGGCGGGTGAGGTGAAACCGTGGTGGAGCCGTCTGCTTTCCCCTGCCCCGCTCGCGGGCCTTGCCGCAGCAACCGCCGCCCTCGCGTTTTCCGCATTCAGCCTGTTCGGCCCGTCCGCAGGAACTTACGTGGATGTGCCGGATTCCCCGCAGGCCGCGAACATCCAGGAAATCGCGGAAACCGAAACGCTCATCGCTGCCGTCGATCACCTCGATGATTTCAGCGATACGGAGTTGGTCAGTTTGATTGGTTTCTGAACTGGAGAGCTGAATTCATTCCGCCAGCACCCGGCCGGAGTTGGAATTCGTTAGATCGAGAAGGCCCCCCCGTCGAAGCCGGATGCTCCGGCAAGCTGGACGTTGTCTTGCATGTCCAGATTGCCAAAATGGATTGCCGTTGATTGCTCATGGTAATGTTACTTTTAGGGCAGTCCCGAGTTCAAGGTTCACCTTGTCTTCAAGTAGAGCACGCTGAAGACGTGAACTCCAGGCAGCCTTTCGATGGCACATGATTGATGAAGTTTCGGCATCGTCGGCCTACCCAAGCCGGGTGAGTCGAAGATCTGCTTCGTTGCATGGCTGGCGGAATGAATTGCTCGGGCCAACTCTTTTCCAACAAAAAAACGCCCGGACTCGCGTCCGGACGTTTTTGAAAACTTCTCTCGGAGTAAACCGAAATCAGCGGGAGTAAAGTTCGACGATGAGCTGCTCGTTGACGAGCGGATCGATGTCGGAACGTTCCGGGACGCGGGAAACGGTGGCTTCGAGCTTGTCCTTGTTCACTTCCAGCCAGTCCACGCCAGGAGCGGCCTGCGTGAGGTCGGTCATACGGGTGGAAAGTTGTTGTGAGGAAGGCTTTGCACCGACCTTGATCACGTCGCCCGGCTTCACTTGGAAGGAGGCGATGTCAACAGTGCGGCCATTCACGAGGATGTGGCCGTGGTTGACGATCTGACGGGCGGACTGGCGGGTGTTGCCGAAACCAGCACGGTAAACCACGTTGTCGAGACGGGTTTCCAGAAGCTGGAGAAGGATCACACCGGTCACGCCGCGGCGGCGGGCGGCTTCCTCGTAGTAACCGCGGAATTGCTTTTCGAGCACACCGTATTGGAAACGAAGCTTTTGTTTTTCGCCAAGGGCGACGGAGTATTCACTCTTCTTTTTACGCCCTGCACGAACGCCGTGCTGGCCGGGTGGGAAGTTGCGGCGTTCGAATGCCTTGGAGGGGCCAAAGAGGGAGACACCGAAGCGGCGGCTGATCTTTGCGCGTGGACCTGTATAACGTGCCATATAAGAATTTCTAAAAAGGTTGGATTAGACGCGGCGGGCCTTTTTAGGGCGGCAACCGTTGTGAGGAATCGGGGTCACGTCGCGGATGGAAAGGATTTCCAAACCAAGACCTTGCACGGCACGCACCGCGGACTCGCGTCCGGAACCCGGGCCCTTCACGCGGACGTCGACTTCCTTGAGACCGTGTCCCATGGCTTGACGGCATGCGTCTTGTGAAACCACCTGAGCGGCGTAGGCCGTGCTCTTGCGGGAACCCTTGAATCCCATCTTGCCGGCACTGGACCAGCCGATGGCATTGCCACTTGGATCCGTCACGGAAACGAGGGTGTTATTGAAGGTGGCGGTCACGTGAACAACACCACGAGTGATGTTCTTCGAGCCTTTGGCTTTGTGAATTTTGATTTCCTCTTCACCTCCGCCGATCTCGGCGAAGATGTCGCGCTTGGCATCCTTTTTCGGCGCGCC
>JBDSNC010000198.1:0-43534 GCA_039915545.1 Luteolibacter sp. | reverse complement strand
GAGCTTATAGCCGTTCATCCCGTAACGAAAACTGCGATAGACGGCGGGCGTGTCGGTCTTCGCGATGGCCAGGGTGTCCGGGTAGACGCCGGTATCTCCGCCGGAAATGGAGATGGTGGAAGGTGACACTTGGGAACTCTTGTTGTTCTCCTGCGCATAGGACTGATCCCAGCCGGCTTGTGCCAGGGCGGCGATGTTGTTCATGATGGAACGCGTGTGCCAGTGAAGGCCGAACAGTCCGTTCGCCCCAAAGCGGCGGGCTTCGACGGCGTCCTGGCGCATGCGGCCCACCCACGGTTGGTAGCCAGAGAGGTTGCTGTCGTTTTCAAACCACGGGATCGCCCACTTGGGACGGCCGTGGATATCGGCCATCGCCGGCGAAGGGCCCGCATGGCCGAAACTCGCGTTGATGCCGCTCATCGGACAATCTTTGGGGAGAAACGCGTCGTAGGCGGGATCGAAGCCCCAGCCGCAGGTGGCCAGCGGGGTGTTAGGAGAAACTTTTTTCAGTGCCTTGTAGGCGGCCATGAGGTCGCGTTTCACGCCCTCGGGGTTGTGGCCGAGTGCGCCTTCGCCGGTCCAGAGCCAGACGTAGTCGACGGGCATCGCCTTGGTGATGCGCAGGAAGGCACCTTCGTAGAGTGCCTCAAGGGTTTCGGGCGCGTTCGGATCCTTGCCGAGGGACTTGAGATGCTCGGCAAGGGCGGGCGGCATGGTGAACGGCGTCTCGCCGCCGACGCAGGTTTTCACACCGAGTTTGCGGGCCTCGGCGAATACGGTGCCCATTTGTTTGCCCACGCGGTTGAAGAGTTCGTTGCATTCCTCCGGGGTCTTGGGCAGCGGCATGAGACCTTTCATGACATCCGGGCCGTAGATGTCGGTGGGAAACAATTGCCCCGCGCCGCCGGAAAGATCCGAGGTCCTGATAGGCGCGTAGGGCCAGCCGCAGGAGCGGGCGGTGTTGTCCCACCAGGTGGGATAACTCGATTTCACGGTGCCATCGGGATTCACATCCTGCGGCAGGCCATACCAGACGAGCGGCTCAGGCCCGATCATCAGGTGCCCTTTGGTGGGCACATTTTCCCAGCGATAGGGATAGCAGTGCAGCCCGATGAAGTTCATCCGCATCTTGGCGAGCTGGCCGATGTAGGCGAGGTAATCGTCCTGATTCCACCAGTCCGGGCCCTCCGGGAAATCATGGAAGGGCTGGATGCCGCGCAGGTCGAACAGGGGGGTGTGCTTCTCGTCGAGCTTGGGGATTTCCAGCGGGATCTTCTTGTCGGGAATGGTGTCGCCGTGGAGGTAGAAGCGGACGCCAATTTTTTCGACGAAAGCGTAGGCACCGTAAAGTTCGGCGACTGGCGAGCCGCCGGAAATGACGAGGCTTTTTCCGTCACCGGCGAGCCGGTAGCCTTGCTCGCCGAGCGCCTTGTCCTCCGTGAAGGAAATGGCCGGGCCGTCGGCCTTGGCTGCGATGGGCAGCAGTTCTCCCGTGCGCAAGTAAACGTAACGACGCACTTCCTTGGCCGCCAGCCTGACCTGGTCCGGCGCGTTGTCCGGGAGGACGATGGTGGTGGCGTGGGCGGAGGCGGTAAGCAGCAGGAGGGTGGAAAAGAGGATGCGCATCGGGTTGTTGTTACTTCGGGCGGACTTTGATTTCACCGTCCAAGGTTGGGATGGTAGCTCCATCCTCAGAGTACGGCGGAAATGAGAGAGGGGAGGTCGGGCCTCCCACCGTAAAGGACGTAAACCGGTGGGAAATTCCCTCACCGAATCGAAGAAATGATCCGCATCTCGCGCGCCCGGGCCGGCTAGGTCCACGCCTGGTCGAGCCGGATGTGGAGGATGTGGAGGATGTTCCTGTTCCAAATCGATTATGCTAGGGGACCTGCTTGATGGTCACATTGTCGATCGCGGCCTCATTGTTGCCATTCCCGCTGCCATAAGGACTAATTTGCGCAAACACCAGACGGATGTTGTTGGAAGGGAGCAGGTTCGCCGGTGCCGTCAGCGACAGGTCGATCTGATGGCTCCATTGCCCTGCCGCGAGACCAAGGTCGATCGTGCTGTTGTCGGAATCCATACCGAGGCAATATTTTTGCGCTGCAAGGTTGCCCACATAGACGCCGCTCCCGTTGTAGGCTTGCAGAAGCACCGAAAAAGTGCCGGATCCTGCTCCGCTCCCACCCGCGCGCCTTGCCGCGTAGAACGAGAGGCCGAACTTCTGCGCCACGCTTGTCTTGGTCATCACCGCACCATTCACATCATCATTCAATTGCTGGGTGATAAAACCTGTTGCGAGACTCAGCGCTTGTTGGCCGTGTGGCACGGCTCCGCCGAAGAAAGCATTCTGCGATGGACCATTGTCGACCAAATAGGTCAAGACGGCAACCCCGCCACCCGACCAACCGGGATCCGCGTAGACTCCGTTATTCAAAACCGTCCCATCAGCGATGTCGGGTGATTCAAACGAAGGGTTCACGAGGGTGATGACCCCGGAAGGAAGCAAAGCCGTGCCGACGACCGCGGATTGCGCCTCGTGCAGGAGGACGCGCGCGATCGACCAGTCGAGCCACACTCCGTTGCCCTCGCCCCGCGGAAACATCACGTCCCGGTTGAAGGGGCCTGCGAACCCCTCGCGCGCTTGGACCAGCTCGGTCCGCGCCTGGTCCGTCCGTCCGAGCTGTTGGGCCGCCATGGCAGCGACGGCATGAATGGCACAGGCCCGCGATTCGTTTGCGTCCGGGTAAGCCAGGTACTTGTCACGCCATGCCAAGACCGCGGTGAAGTCGCCGCTGCGATAGGCCATCATCGCCAGCGACAGGGCACCCCACGCGCCTTGAACGGCACCCATGTCCTGGGGATGGTTGGGCGTGGACAGAACCGTGGCCAGTTGGACTGCCATCGGTCGCACGCGTGCCAAGAATGCCTCGTCCGCGGGCGTCAGCAGGCTGGCTTTGAGCAGGCTGGAAATGGTGACCAGATTGGTGACTTTCTCATTGTGCGCGATCGTCTCCTCGCGAAAGCGCTCGTATTCGGCGGTTTTTTCCGCCTCCGCCAAGGTGGTGCCGATGCCGATCGGGCTCATTGACAGCGCTTGGGGGATGGGGGATTTGTCGAGCCGGTTGGCTTGCAGGAACAGGGCGTAACAATCGGCCGCCATGCGTGTGCGCTGACGGATGGCGTTCCAGTCGCCCAAAGCGAGAAACAGGGAAGCAGCTTCCCGCGAAGGCTCGATCGAAGCCAACGGCGTCTTGGACAGCAGGGCGTCGGCCTCCTCGATCTTGCCCTCGGCCAAGCGGATGGCCGCCAGCGAAACGGATTCGCGGGCTTTCGACTGTTGGAGCAGGCGGGCCTCGCTGGCGCGGGCGGCTTCGGCGGCCTCGCGCAAGCGCACCTGCACCTGGCGCGCCTCGCGTTCGCGGACGTAAAACCAACTGGAGACGGCGAAGCCCCCGAACAAGGCCAGCGTCACTGCCGCCGCCGCCGCGAAGACCAGCTTGTTGCGGCGCAAGAGCTTGCGGAACAGATAGAGCCTGCCAGGCGGGCGGGCCGTCACCGGTTCATCATTCAAAAAGCGCCGGAGGTCCATCGCCAGGCCGTTGACGGTATCATAGCGACTCTCGCGATCCTTCGCCATGGCCTTGGCGACGATGCCGTCCAGATCGCCCCGCATCGCGGTAGCCCAGGCACCAGGGGGGCAGTCGCGCGCCGCCGCCACTGCCGCGAGTTCCTCCGTCCCGAGTCGTGAAAGCACGACCGAAGGCGCGGGCGGTTCCTCTTCCCGCAGGATCCGCAGCATCTCGAACAGGCCGGCTTGGGTCAGCCGTTTGACATCGAAGGGCGTCCGCCCGGTGAGCAGCTCATACAGCAACACGCCGAGGCTGTAAACGTCGCCGCGGGTGTCCGGGTCCTGCCCGCCTTCCGCCTGCTCGGGGCTCATGTAGGCGGGAGTGCCAACGAACTGGCCGTGGGCGGTGGCGACGGTTTCCTCGGCCGATCCGCCTTCCACCGCACGGGAAATCCCGAAATCGATCACTTTAGGCACGGCCGTTCCGTCCAGTCCCGAGCGGATCACTTTAAGCGCCACCCGCCGCTGGACCGGTTCGAGTTGTTCGGCCAGATACACCACCCCGCTGCCGCCTTCGCCGATCCGCTCCAACAAGCGATAGCGGTCGATCCGCGATCCCGGATCATCATCATCCTGCTCAAGGTTGCGGGCCAGGTTGTCGCCCTCCATCTCCTCCGCCACTTCAAAGCTAACCGCCGCACGGTCGATCGCGGCATTGCGGAAAAACGTCTCCGCGAAGTCCTGCTCCCCAAGCCACTCCGTGACGCGGGTGAGCCGTGCGGAATCCGCCGTGCCGCCGCATGCCATGGCGAGGAAAGCCTGGCGTGTTTCCGGATCGTCGATCGCCGAGGCCGCCTCGAACAGGGCCTTGTCGATCTTTCTGGAGGAGTCGCCTTTCATTCTGGAAGGGGAAATCAGAAATCAGCAATCAACAATCGTCGTTCGTCAATCCCGCTTGCTGGGGCGGAAGAATTGACGATTGATGATTGAGGAACTTTGATTTTTGATTTTTTGATGAGATGACACATCAGGAACTTGATTCAGTTAGTAGGAAGCTCATCAATCTCCAATCTCTGAATCCGCCAGCTCGCGCATGATCCGGATCAGGCAGACCTTGGCGAAGGCCCAGCGGCGCTCGACGGTGGCTTCGCTGAGGCCGAGCGTGCGGGCGGTGTCCTTGTTGGAGAGTCCGCTGAAGAACTTGAGCATCACGATCTCCGCGCTCTCCGGATCATCGTGTTCGAGCCGCTTCAGACCTTCATCCACGAGCAGCATGTGCTCGCCCGGCTCGACCGCCGCGGGGTCGAGCCGGGAGATGTCCAGACGCTGCCCGCCGGTTCGCTTGAGTGAGGACTTCCGGCGTGCGTGGTCGATCAGGATGCTCCGCATCGCCACCGCCGCGGTGCGATAGAATTGGCTGCGGGATTCCCATAGCCGCCCGCCGTGGTTGAGCCGCAGCCACGCCTCGTGGACCAGCGCGGTCGGCTGCAAGGTGTGTCCCACGGCCTGGTCGGCCATTTTCGCCGCAGCCATCGCGCGGAGTTCCTCATAGACCAGTGGCAGGAGCTGGTCGGAGGACAGCTCCCCGTCGGGCTCGGGAGTTCGCGGGGGCGGGTCGGGCATGCCTGAGGAAATAGCAGGCGATCCGGCGCTCGGCCAGACTTTGATCCCGTCGGAAGTCAGGTCGGCGCATTCCCTGGTGGAAAAAATGTGCCGGGCGTTAGGGTTTTTTCCGGCCGATTCCGCGCTCATCGGTGAAAGGTGTCTCCTCGGGCTCGGGGCTGATTCTCTTTCGAAACCCGTGCCTCGCCGTGATATTCCACTCGAACTCGCCGCCGCCAAGGTGGTCTCCGGACAAAGCAGCAGCCGCAGAAAAGAGCGGGAAAACCATCGGGGGACTCGCCAACGGATGTCGTATTGGGCGAAAATAGGATGCGTCTTTTCGCAATGGGATATCAGCCAAGGCGCTGTTTATCCGGTAATCCTATCTGATCACCCAACCCAATGAACCCACCGATTTCCCCAGCCACGAGCCAGAGCTCCCATTCGTTCAACCTCGGTTATGTCCTGTTTGCCGCCGCAGTGACGGCCATCGGGGGATTCCTGTTCGGTTATGACACTGCGGTAATCAACGGGGCGAACACCTTCCTGCAGCACCATTTCCACCTCGACCCGAAGGTGGACTCCTGGTCGATCGGTCTCGTCACGGCATCGGCCATTCTCGGCTGTATTCCGGGGGCCATGGCCTCGGGCGTCGTCAGCGACCGCTTCGGCCGCCGCCGCGTCCTGTTCCTGTGCGCACTGCTGTTCGGCCTGTCCTCGCTGCTGGCCGCCTTCCCGCCGAACTTCGCAGCCTTCATCGCGGCGCGCCTGATCGGTGGCATTGGCATCGGCATTGCCTCCATGGCCTGTCCGGTTTATCTGGCGGAAATCGCTCCGCCGGCGTGGCGCGGCAGGCTGGGTACCTTGTTCCAGCTCGGGATCGTGAGCGGGATTTTCCTGACCTTGTTCATCAACGGCTACATCCAAGGTATGGGCGACACCGCTTGGAACACCGCCACAGGCTGGCGCTGGATGCTCGGCGTGGGTGCCGTTCCCGCAGTCGTGTTCCTCGCCCTGCTGGTGCCTATCCCGGAAAGTCCGCGCTGGCTGATCACGGTGGGACGTGAAACCGAAGCCCGCAAGGTGCTCGCACGCATCGGCGGTGAAGGCTATGCCAACGAAGAAATCGCCGCCGTGCAGGAGGTCCTGAGCCAGGAAGAAGGCCGATTCTCGGAATTGTTCTCCCGCCGTTTCCGGATTCCTCTGGTGATCGCCTTCGTGCTCATGGTCGGCTCGCAGTTCAGCGGCATCAACGCCATCATGTATTACTCCACCAGTATTTTCCTGGATGCCTCGGGGATCGGCAAACTTTCCACCGCCGCCAGCTCGCTGGGCGAAGGCATCAGGGACGCGGCAAGCGCCAAGGATCTCGCGACCGGCCAGGCCAAAGCGAAAGCCGCCCTTGGTTCGCTGCATTCCGCCGAACTGCAACCGGTGCTGGAAAAAGTCGGCCTCGGCAGCTCGCTCGCCAGCGAACTGGAAACCGCCGCCGCCGCCACGGATCTAGCAACTCTGACCACCGCCGCGAACAAGGCGAAATCGCTCGCCGACGGCAGTGAGTCGCTCAAGGGCGAGCTCAAGGCCATCGAGGGCATCGCCAACAAGAAGGCCTTCTCCTGCTCGGTGTGGATCGGCCTCGTCAACTTGCTGGCGACCGGCATCGCCATCCTGCTCGTTGATAAAGCCGGCCGCAAACCACTGCTCCTCTTTGGCAATGCCGTGCAAGTGGGTGCCCTGGCATTCATCGGTTGGTTGTTTCAACAACACTCCACCTCGACCCCGATGTTGCTAGGCTCCATCGCGACCTACACCGTCGCCTTCGCCATGGCGATGGGCCCGCTCAGTTGGGTCGTCTGCTCGGAAATCTTCCCGGCGAAACTGCGTGGCCGCGCGATGTCGCTCGCGACCTTCTTCATCTGGGTGGCCTGCAACGCGGTGGCCATGGGCTTCCCTGTCATGCTCAATGGGATGGGCCCCGTCTGGACCTTCGGCTTCTTCGCCGCCTGCTCGCTGCTGACATTCGTCGCCGTGCTGCTTCTCCTGCCCGAAACCAAGGGCCGCACCCTCGAGGAAATCGAGGAATCGTGGGCCCGCTGAATTCCTAATATACTTCACCTTCAAACCAACCACGATACCATGCTCGTAACGACCCGTCCCAACTACGATAAATTTCCCCGCGTCGATGTCCCCGGCCATGATTGCCAGGTCGGCTGGGAGGCCATCGCCGCCGAACTCGCCGCTGCTCTAACCGAGTGCGGTTCGGCATCACCCGTGATCGCCGTCGAATGTTATCCCGGCGTCAATGAGATCAAGGTGGCCTATCACCTTGCGGCCGTCCTCAAGCCCGCACTCTCCCTGATGGCTTCTTCCGCCTTGAAGACACCGAAGGAGATCGACGAACTGGTGGCACCCTACCTCGGCGGCGATGATCCGGTGTTCGGGCTCATGAACGACCTCACGCTCCCGCAGTTCTTCGATGAGAAGCGCCTCGCCTCGCTCCAGGCCCAGACCGCCAACTCGCAAGGCCTCACCCTGGTCGTCGGTTGCGGAGCCTCGCTGGCTGCCCCTTATGCCGACGTGGTGGTCTATGCCGACCTCGCGCGCTGGGAGGCGCAACTGCGTTTCCGCCGCAACGAATCGCCCAACCTCGGTGCTGATAATTGCGAACTCGCCGCCAGCCTGCAGTATAAGCGAGCCTTCTTCGTCGATTGGCGGGTGGCCGATCGTTTTAAAAAGCCGCTGCTCGCAAGCTGCGACTTCGTGCTGGACACCAATACCGCTGCCACGCCGAAGCTCGCCACCGGCGCCGCCGTGCGCGAAGGCCTCCGGCTCGCCGCCGCCAGACCCTTCCGCGTCGTGCCATTCTTCGACCCCGCGCCGTGGGGCGGCCAGTGGATGAAGGAAGTCTGCGATCTCGACCGCTCCAAACAGAACTACGGCTGGTGCTTCGACTGCGTGCCCGAGGAAAACAGTCTGTTGTTAGGGTTGGGGGACGTGAAGGACTTTGAAATCCCGTCGATCGACCTTGTCTTCCATCACCCGCAGGAATTGTTAGGCGAGCAGGTCCACGCGCGCTTCGGCGACGAGTTCCCGATCCGCTTCGATTTCCTCGACACCATCGGCGGCGGAAATCTATCACTCCAGGTCCATCCGCTCAACGAGTATGCCCGCGAGAAGTTCGGCATCGCCTATACCCAGGACGAAAGCTATTACATGCTCGATGCGGTGGAGGGAGCTTATGTTTACCTTGGTTTCAAAACAGGGATCGACAAGGAAGCCTTCCTTCACGACCTCGAAGCCGCCAAGTCCGACCCGTCGAAACCATTTCCGGCCGACGAATACTCCAACTGTTTCCCGGCGAAAAAGCACGACCACTTCCTCATCCCCGCCGGCACCATCCATTGCTCCGGTTCCGGCAGCATGGTGCTCGAAATCAGCGCGACTCCTTACATCTTCACCTTCAAGCTGTGGGACTGGGCGCGTCTCGGGCTCGATGGAAAGCCGCGCCATTGCCATATCGAGCACGGCAAGCAGGTGCTGCAATACGACCGCGACACCGAGTGGACGGAAAAGAACCTCGTCAACCACATCGAGCCCATCGCCAGCGGCGACGGTTGGACGGAAGAACGCACCGGACTGCATGAATCCGAGTTCATCGAGACCCGCCGCCACTGGTTCACCGGTGCGGTGAAACATCACACGAAGGGCAATCTCAACGTGCTCAACCTCATCGAAGGCCGCGAGGCCATCGTCGAGAGCCCGACCGGTGCCTTCGAGCCGTTTGTCATCCACTACGCCGAGACCTTCATCGTGCCCGCGGCGGTGGGTGCCTATACGATCCGTCCTCACGGCGAATCCGTCGGCCAACGCTGCGCCACGCTCAAAGCCTTCGTCCGCTAGGCCGGAACGGTAGTGGCTGTCTGTGAGTGCTTAATTTCACCACTTTATAGTTTTTGTAAACTTGGGTGGTAGGTGCCCCCTCATTGAGGCCGCTAGAACGGCCTCAATGAAAGCCGTAGTATTGAAAATTCAGCCGCAGTCCCGACCGCCGAAAGGATAAGGATGCGGGCTTTCGCTGCCGCAACCGAAGGCATTGGCGAATTTCCGGCGGATTGGCCGAGCCATTTCCCATCGTCAGCCGTCTTCAGGCTCAAGGGCTTTTATAAATTCCCGTGAATTCTAAAAATCCTCCTTGAAACAAGGTTACTCCGTGAGTAGACCCGTGTCTACCAATTGCAGTCACAAATCCGCAGGCGGGTATTTTGCATCCCGATCTCTTACTCAAATCCCTATGAAATCAAAACGCTTCCCCTTCTTCGCGGTTATGCGCGCCGCCATCTTCACCGCCGCCTCATCCGGCATTGCATTCGCCGCAGATGGCAACTGGACCTCTGTTGCGATTTCCGGCAATTGGGCCGATTCGGGCAACTGGGACCTCGGAAACATCGCCGACGGTTCCGGGGCCACCGCAAACTTCACCCGTGACATCACGGCTCTAACCACGGTGACGAACGATGGTCGCACCATCGGCAACATCGTCTTTTCCGACAACGCTCTCTCCGACAGTGCGTGGGTGATTACGGGAAGCACGCTCACGTTGGCGGGTGGTTCCACCATCACCACCATCACGGATACCACGATTGGTTCGAACGTGGCGGGCACCGGCTTCACTAAGGCGGGCACCGGCACGCTCACGCTGTCCAGCACGTCGAATTCTTTCTCCGGCGGTGTCACCCTCGGGGCCGGCACCTTGCAGATTGCCGCCGCGACCAACCTCCCTTCGGGAAATACGCTGACTTTCACCGGCGGCACTCTGAACACCACGGCGGCGATGACCTTGGCGAACAGCGTCCTGATCGCCTCCGGTCAATCCGGCACGATCAAGGCACCGACCTCGGGCTTGTTGACTTTAACTGGCAACTACTCCGGCGTGGCAGGCACGATGTCGCTTGATCTCACCGCCAGCAACAGTTTTGGCGGCATCGCCATCGGTTCGGCCACGGGCCCGGTGGCCGGGTCGATCGTGAATGTGCTAGGGACGACCAGTGCCAATAATACCCAAATAGACCTCAGACCCGCCGGCGCAGTGACCTTTTTTAAGGACTCCAAAGTGGTCATTAGCGCGAGCGGCGCTGGATTAACCTTGTTCGGCCTTGGTAACGCCGGCAGTGGACGCAATTATCAGTTTGGCGCGCTCGACGGCGGCAGTGCCACGACGCAAATCCAATCCGACAACGCGTCGAGCACGTTGACGATCAATGGCCTCACGAGCGGCAACTACTCCGGTGTAATCACCAACGGCAGCGGAGGAAGCATCGCGCTGGTCAAGACCGGATCCGCCACGCAGACCTTCTCTGGCACCAACACCTACACCGGCACGACGACGATCAACGGCGGCACCTTGGCGATTTCCACTGCTGCCAACCTGTCCACCTCAAGCGCTCTGACCTTCACCAACAATGCCATCCTGAACACTACGGCAGCGTTGACCTTGGCGAACAATGTCGTGATCGCCTCCGGCCAATCTGGCACGATCAAGGTGGCCAATGCCTCCACCGTGCTCTCGGGAAATTACACGGGCATGGTCGGAACACTGACTCTGGACATGAGTGCCGTCTCGGGCTTCGCCGGAATCACATCCACTTCAGCTAGCAACGGACCTGCCGGGACCGTCAACGTCATCGGCGGCCCGGGGTCGAATCAAACCCAGCTCGGCGGTGCGGGTGGAACCTTCTGGGCGAACACGATTCTCACCTTCGGGAGCGGCAATGTTTACATGAACGGCACCACCACAAGCTGGACCTTTGGCGCTTTGTCAGGAGGTAGCGTCGGCGCAGGCAACCTCGGCACCAAAATCGGCTTTGATAATAATAGCGGAAAGACGATTACGATTAAAGGAATCGCGGACGCGAACTTCGGAGGCGTCATCTTCAATGGTTCAGGCACTTCGGGCGCCAATAATCTGCTGAAACAGGGCTCCGCCACGCAGACTCTCTCCGGCACCAATACCTACACCGGCACCTCCACCATCGACGTGAACGGGGGCACGCTGCAGTTCGCGAATTCCGTTTCGTTCTATAACTCCACAAGCGGATCCGTTTCCGGTGCCAATGCCCAGAAACTGGTCGTCAACAGTGGTGGTGCCTCCGCATTCAATGTGGGAGGAACCGGGTTCACCATAACAGACATCAACACCCTGCTCACGAACAGCAGTGCCACCGTCGGCTTCAAGACCGGCTCCACGCTCGGTCTCGACACCACCAACGGCGATTTTACCTACGGGAACGCCATCACCAACACGCTTGCCGATACCCAAGCGATCGGTCTAACAAAGCTTGGCGCGAACACGCTCACTCTCACCGGTGCGAATACCTACACCGGCACCACCACCGTTGCGGCAGGCATACTCGCAGTCAATGGATCCGCCCTCGCCGATACCGCAAAACTGGTAATCTCCGGCGGCAAGGTCGAACCAACCGGCACAGAAGTCGTGGGCAGCCTGTTTTTCGGACTGGACCAGCAGGCGTCCGGAACCTGGGGCACTGTCGCTTCAGGGGCCGACCACCAGGATGACTCACGCTTCTCCGGAACCGGAAAGGTCAACGTGATACCGGTGGCCGGCGGGTATGCTTCCTGGAAAATCACCAACGCCCCGACCGGCACTCCGTCCGACGACTACGATGGCGATGGCGTCAGCAATGGAGTCGAGTTTATTCTCGGCGGACTCGCCAGCACCAATGACCTTGCCAAGCTGCCGGCTCCGACCATCGTCGGCAGCAACCTGATCTTCACCTTCGTCCGCGACGACGCCGCAGCGGCCAGCCCTGGTACCACCGTGCAGATCGAGGTCGGCACCACGCTTGCCACTTGGCCCGACGTTTACACCGTGGGCGTGGACACTGCCAGTTCCACAGCGGGAGTTACAGTCACCGACTACGGCACGACCGACACCGTCACCGTCACCCTCACCATTCCCCAGGCCCCGGATGCGGCGAAGTTCGCCCGCCTCAAGGTCAGGGTGACTCCGTGAGCGGAAAAATGACAGATCTCCCGACTGACACCGCCGTGGAGGGCGGTGCCTTGAGGGACTGAAAAGAGGGCGGGAGGCATTTGGGTTTTTGACTCCCGCCCTCATTTTTTCAAGGCATGTCATGAGCCTCTTACTTGACCCGCCTCGTCGCGTTCATCCGCCGCGCAGCCCGTCCGGATCGAGTTCCTGCCTTGCTTCTCACCATCCAGAGTTTTTTCGCGGCTTTGGGGTGACATTGCCCGGGATTTCTCCAGCGTCTTTTTTGCCTTACTGCGGGGCGACCGCCAGCCACCATGAGAATCACCCGAAAAGACATCGCCAAAGCAGCAGGAGTTTCCGCATCGACCGTCGCGATGATCCTGAGCGGCTCGGGCGGACGCTATTCGGCCGCAACCCGTCGCTTGGTCATGGAAACGGCTGAAGCGCTGGGTTACCAAAAAAGCATCGTCGCCAAGGCGCTGCAGTTGCGGCGTTCGCTGCTGATCGGCGTGTTGTTTAGCGAGGTCAACGCCGCCCACGCCCCCGGCTTTCTGCGTGGAGTCCAGTCCGCTATCGCAGGCACGGATTATTCACCGTTGATATTCTTCACCAACTCGGAGGCGGAACAGACGGCTTGCTTCGATCATTGCGTGGAGCGCAGGGTGGACGCCCTGTTGGTCAATTGCACGATCGATGCCGGAAACAGCCACCTTGAGGCGTTCGCGGAGCGGGTGCGCGGACTCAAGGTCCCGGTGCTGGAGATTTTCGGAAGTTTCCTGTCCGGTGCTCCACAGGCGGACATTGACAATGCGTCCGCCGGAGCTACCGGGGTCGCCCATTTGGTCGAACTCGGACACCGCGACATCGCCCTGATTACCCACAGCCGGTATACCAACCCAGTCCTGCACCATGATGCATGCGATCAGGCGGAAGGCTATCAGATGGCGATGATCGCGGCAGGCCTGAAGCCGGTGATCGTCACCATGGACTTCGATTACGAACATTTGTCCTTTGAAGGCTTCGTCAAGGCGGGCGTGGAGAGCCTCGCGCAATTGGTGGCGCTGACCCCGATGCCGACTGCGGCGATATGCTACAGTGACCTGATGGCCTATGGCCTGAACCGCGCCTGCCGGGCGAGAGGAATGAAAGTTCCCGAAGAATTTTCCATTCTCGGCAACGGCGATCTCCTGCTCTCGGCGGTGGTCAATCCGCCGCTTTCGACCATGAGGCTTGACAGTTTCCAGCTCGGTCTTGAGGGCGCGCGGCGTTTATTAGTATCGATCGATAGCGCCCCACTGGAGAGCGTGAAGGTGAAACCCGAGTTGCTCCTGCGCCAGTCCACCGGGCCGGCACCGACGCGGTGATGGACTCCGTATCTGGCCAGGGTGCACGGTGCCTCTGCTGCTGCATTTGAAGGTACCGGCGATTTCCCGACCAACGGCCGAGTCGTTTTTTCATCGTCCGCCGTGCTCAGACTCAGCGGCATTTATAAAATCCCGTGAATTTCAAAAATCCTCCTTGAAATAGGGATACTCCGCAAATAGACCCGTGTCTACAAATTCGAGGTGCAAGT
This sequence comes from Luteolibacter sp., assembly GCA_039915545.1. GTDB lineage: Bacteria > Verrucomicrobiota > Verrucomicrobiia > Verrucomicrobiales > Akkermansiaceae > Luteolibacter. The sequence continues at coordinate 29,779 of JBDSNC010000198.1, read as the reverse complement.
CCGTAGGCGGGTTTGTTGCATCCCGGTCTCCTACTCAAATCCGCATGAAATCGAAACTCTTCCCCATCTTCGCGGTTTCTCGCTCCGCCATCCTCGTCGCCGCGTCATCCAGCATCGCGTTCGCCGCTGACGGCACGTGGACTTCCGTTGCGTCTTCCGGCAACTGGGTCGATGCGGGGAACTGGGACCTCGGAAACATCGCCGACGGTTCCGGAGCCACTGCAAATTTCACCAGCGACATCACGGGCACCACCACCGTGACGAACGATGGCCGCACCATCGGCAATCTGGTCTTCTCCGACAACGGTGCGGCCGGCAGCGCGTGGGCGATTACCGGCAGCACGCTCACGTCGGCGGGTGGTTCCACCATCACCACCATCACGGATGCCACGATCAGATCGATCCTAGCGGGCACCGGGTTTACCAAGACCGGCGTGGGAACGCTGATCCTCTCCAATACATCGAACTCTTTCTCCGGTGGCGTCAACCTCGCCGGTGGCACCTTGCAGATCTCCGCCGCATCCAACTTGCCTTCAGGAAATGCGCTGACCTTCACGGGCGGCACTCTGAACATCACTTCTGCGATCACCTTAGCGAACAATGTCACCATCGCCTCCGGCCAATCCGGCACGATCAAGGCTCCGACATTTGGTTTGGTGACCCTAACGGGTAGCTACACTGGCGTGGCAGGCACGCTGACCCTCGATCTCACCGCTAGCAATAGTTACGGCGGCATTGCCGTGGGTTCGGGTGCCGCCAACGCGGGTCCGACGACTGGGTCTATCGTGAACGTCCTTGGGACTACCGGAGCCAATAATACCCAGATCGACATGAGGCCCACAAATGCAGTGACCTTCTTTAAGGACTCCAAAGTGGTCATCACCGCGAGCGGCGGCGGACAAACCCTGTTCGGCCTTGGTAACGCCGGAAATGGACGCAATTATCAGTTTGGCGCACTCGACGGCGGCAATGCCACGACGCAAATCCAATCCGACAACGCGTCGAGCACCCTCACGATCAATGGCGTCACGAGCGGCAACTACTCCGGTGTAATCACCAACGGCAGCGGAGGAAGCATCGCGCTGGTCAAGACCGGATCCGCGACACAGACCCTCTCTGGCACCAATACATACACCGGCACGACGACGATCAGCGGCGGTACCTTGGCGATTTCCACTGCTGCCAACCTGTCCACCTCAAGCGGATTGATCTTCACCGGCGGCACTCTGAACACCACGGCGGGGATGACCTTGGCGAACAATGTCACTATCGCTTCCGGCCAATCGGGCACGATCAAGGTGGCCAATGCCGCCACCATACTCTCGGGAAATTACACGGGTATGGTCGGAACACTGACTCTGGACATGAGTGCTGTCTCGGGCTTCGCCGGAATCACAGCCGTTTCAGCTAACAATGGACCTGCTGGCACCGTCAACGTCATCGGCGGCACGGGGTCGAATCAGTCCCAGCTTGGCGGCGCGGGTGGAACCTTCTGGGCGAATACGATTCTCACCTTTGGGAGCGGCAATGTTTACTTGAACGGCACCACCACAAGCTGGACATTTGGCGCTTTGTCAGGAGGCAGCGTCGGCGCAGGCACCCTCGGCACCATGATCGGCTTTGATAACAATAGCGGGAAAACGGTTACGATTAACGGCATCGCGGATGCGAACTTCGGAGGCGTCATCTTCAATGGTTCAGGCTCTTCGGGCGCCAACAATCTGGTGAAATCGGGTTCGTCCACGCAGACCTTCACTGGCACAAATACCTATACCGGCACGACGACCCTTAAAAACGGTGTCGTGCAACTCGCAGGCGGCAGCGGCCGACTCAGTGCATCCACCGCACTGACCATCGGTGATGTTGCCACCACGGGCAAACTCGTGCTCGGTTCGACCGGGCTCTCTGGCGTCACCGATGCCAAAAGTGACCAGACTGTCGCGGGGCTGATCTCGACCGGGCTCGGTGGATCGGTTGTCGGCGGCTACAGCGCGGTTTCCACGCTCACCGTCAACAATGCGGGCGGAAACGTCTTTGCTGGCACGCTCGGCGGCGCGGGCACCAACGAGAACAACCTCGCCCTGACCAAAACCGGCGCAGGTACGCTGACCCTCTCCGGCACCAACACCTACACCGGCGCGACGACGGTAAACGCTGGCAAGCTGTTGGTGAACGGCAGTACAGCCGGTGGCAGCGCTGTCAGCGTTTCCGCAGGCACGGCGACCGGGACTCCGCTTGCAACGCTGGGCGGCATCGGCACCGTGGGTGGCAGTGTCAGCCTGGCAGCCCAATCGGCCGGCGGCTTCAATAACGGGGGCGTTCTCGCACCGACGGCCAGCGCCAACGGTGTGGCGCTGAGCGTGACCGGAACCACCACCTTCAACACCGGCTCCATCTTCGAGTGGGATATGAGTGCGACTGCCCCGGCGACCGACCCCGGAGTTGTTTCGAATTCCGGCAGTTATGGTCAGTTGGCAGGGACCGGCACGATCGGCGGTAGCGGGGCGGTTTTCAAGATCGTGCTCGGCAGCGGCAACGCCTTCACCGATGCCTTTTGGGATACCAACAAGACTTGGACCAATGTTTTCAGCGGCAGCGGGACTACTGTTAGCCTCGCGTCGATCTTCAGCAGCTTCGGCGGAAGCGGAGGAATCAGCAGCGCCGGACTGGTGGCGGGACAAGGCCAGTTCACCTTCAACGGCGGTACAACCCTCAACTGGTCCGCTGTCCCAGAAACGAGCACTGCCTTCGCCGGACTGCTCATCGGGGCCGGGCTTCTCCGCCGCCGCCGCAAGAACTGATTTTCCGTGGCGATCCGCCACAGACCGACGGCCGTTGCGGGATTTGGGTTTCTCCACAGCGGTCATTCCAATCAACCGGTTTCCGACCTCCGGACCTATCGCTTGCGGAGAAAAAACAGAACCACAATGGGAGCGACGCGGGCCAGCACTAACCGGTGGATTCAACCGCTTCTTCCTCCTTCTCTCAACCATCCACACTCTTCCGTCATGTCTCAATGGGATGTCCAGACCTTACACCGGGATGTTGAAAAACTCTCCCAACATCTGCGGAAAAAGAAAAACGCCCGCCGCCTCAGCGAGCGATGGCTCGCGGCCATCTACGGTATTTTCATGTTCTGACGGGAAGCGGCATTCCTCCGGTAACCTTGGAAGGAAAATTCAAAAATCACGAAGGTTGGTCAGCAAGTAGAGAGGAATCCGTCGAGGGGACATGGCGGTTTTGGTCTCCGGACAAAGCCGTCGCCGGGGAAAAGAGCGGGGGAGTTTCCGGGAGGGCTCGCCAACGGATGCGGCTTTCAGCCAAAACAGAACGTGTCTTTTTGCAATGGGATATCAGCCAAGGCGCCGTTTGTCCGGTAGTCTTATCCTCCAACCCAATGAACCCATCCATCCCCTTGCTTCCCGGCGGCTCAGGCTTGCCGGCTCTGCTCCGCCGCCGGCGCGATCGATGATCGGTCCGCGTTCAGTCCGAAACCCTCGAATCCGCCTTGTCCAACGCTAACCCATCATGACCCACAAACGCCACACCATCCTGCTCGTCCTCGTCGCCTCGCTCGGCGGCCTGTTATACGGCTACGACCTCGGGATCATCAGCGCCGCGCTGCTCTATCTTGGCGATTGCATGAAGCTGAGCGAAGATCAGACCGGCCTGCTCGCCTCTGCCATCATGATCGGCGCGCTGGCGTCATCGGTGGTCGGCGGCGGACTCTCGGACTTGCTGGGCCGCAAGAAGGCGATGCTGGCTTCCGCGTTCCTGTTCGTGATCAGCGTGGTGGTGATCGTCACGTCACACGGATTCTGGACCCTGTTCTTCGGCCGCACGCTCCAAGGGCTGTCCGCCGGCATGATCGCGGTGGTGGTGCCGGTTTACATGACGGAAAGCGCGCCACTCAAGATCCGCGGCCGCACCTCCACCATGTTCCAGTTCTGCATCACGCTGGGCATCGCGGTGGCGATGGCCGCTGGTGCGGGCTATCAGTCCGGTGTGGACATTGCGGTGAAACTCGCCGCCGGTCATGCGGACCAGATCGCCCAGATCAAGGACCACGCGTGGCGGATGATGTTCGTGAGTTCGGCCTATCCGGCCGTCGCCTTCGTGCTGGTGGCGATCGCCGTCGCGGAGTCCCCGCGCTGGTTGTTCCGCCACGGGAAAAAGGATGCGGCCTTCGCCGTGCTGCTGCAAAAATGCCCGCGTGAGGAAGCCGAGTTGGAACTCAAGGAAATGGAAGACCTCACGACTGGTTCCCACCACCCGACCAACGTGGGGCTGGCCGGACTTTTCCAGAAACGCTACCTGAAGCCGCTTTTGTTAGCCGTCACCCTGCTCGCCATCAACCAGGCCACCGGCATCTGCGCGGTGCTCACCTATCCGGTTGTCATGCTCAGCCAGTCCGGCATGTCCGAATCGATGGCTGCCAAGGCCAGCGTCTGGCTCGCCGTCACCAGTTGCATTGTCACCATCCCCGGCGTGCTGCTGGTGGACAAACTCGGCCGCAAGCTGCTGCTGAAAATCGGCACCGGCGTGATTCTCGTCGCGCTTGCCGCCGGAATGTTCATCTACTGGAAAACAGAAGCCCACCGGACCGACGTAACCGCCCGACTCACCGCCGCCATCCAGTCCGACGGGGCCAACCAGACTCTGACGATTCCAATCAAGAACATCGCGCCATCGGATGCTGCGGTAGTCCAGGTGACCGTGCAGTACAAGATCGACGGCAAGGAGCAGGCACCGCTGCTGGTGCGCGGCGACGCCGCCGAACCGGTGCTGCACCTCAAAAACGACGGCCACGGCACGATTCAAATCCTTCGCGCCAAATTCAGCCCCGCGCCGTCCGAGGCCACCGGCAAGCTGATTTTCGCCTGCCTGCTCGTTTACATCTCCGGCTTTGCCTTCGGCCCTGGCGTCTGTCTCTGGCTGATGTCCGCCGAATTGCTGCCCACCCGCGTCCGCTCGCTCGGCATGGGCATCGGCGTGCTGGCCAATGCCGGCGTCACGGTGGCCACCACCTCGTTGTTCCTGCCGATCGTCGGCAGCTTCGGCTATGCCGCGATGTGGGGCTGCTGGTTTGGCTGCACGCTGGCATACGGCCTGTTTGCCGCCTTCATCCTGCCTGAAACCAAAGGCCGCACCCTGGAGGAAATCGAAGAGTCCTTTGCCGAATAAGTCCTATAGGTCCTATAAGTCGTATAGTTGGTTTTCAGCCCTGTCTCCTTACAAGCCATGCCCTCCTACATTGATCTATCCGACAAGACCGTCCTCATCACCGGCGGTCTCGGAGCCATCGCCGAGTACGTCCTTAAAAGCTTCTCCTCGGCGGGTGCCACGCTTGTGATCACCGACCGGACAGCCGAACCCGAGGGCCGCCAGCAGATTGAATCCTGGGGCCTCGGCCACCACACCTATCTGACGATGGACGTGACGGATCCTGACTCTGTTAGAATGGGGATCGAAGCTGCTTTCGCGCGGCATCCGGAAATCAACGTCGCTCTCGGCAACGCCGGCGGCACCGGCGTATTCCCCTTCGAAAGCTGCGAGCGGGAAACCTTCGACCAAATCGTGACGTTCAATTTCCTGAGCCAGACGTGGTTCTCGCGGGAAGTGCTCCGCCATTGGCGCGCCAACGCCTGCGCTGGCCATCTGATCTTCACCTCATCCTACGTCGCCCGCATTCCGATGGCCGGTATCTCCGCCTACGTTGCCAGCAAGGCCGCGCTCGAGATGTTCTCCAAAAACCTCGCACTCGAATACGCTCCCCACGGCATCCGTGTGAACTGCGTCTCACCGGGCAATGTCGCCGCCGGCAGCTCGCTGGTCGTCTATGACAGCGATCCCATTTACCGCGCGTGGGTGGATCGCGTCTCACCCCTCGGCATGCGGAACTCGCCACAAGCCATCGCCAACGCCTTCCTCTATCTTTGCTCCCATCTCGCGGACGAAGTCGACGGCCACGTCCTGCAGGTGGACGCCGGAGTCGGCCTGCCCAAACTCGGCTAACCCTTATGAAACTCGGATTCGGATTCTATAGACACATGCTCGACGAAGCGCATTTCCGCTTCGCCCGCCAATGCGGTGCCACCCACGCGGTCGTTCATCTCGTCGATTACTTTAACAAAGGCGGTGCCAACACCCGGACCGACCAACCGATCGGCGATCTTCACGGCTGGGGCTATGCCGGAGACCCGGACAAACTCTGGACCGTGGACGAACTCGCCGCCATCAAGGCGGACCTCAACCGTCACGGTCTCGAATGGAGCGCCATCGAAAACCTCGACCCCGCCCATTGGCACGATATCCTGCTAGGCGGACCGAAACGCGACGAGCAGATCGAAAAGGTCCGCACCATCATCCGCCGCATGGGGGAAGTCGGCATCCCCGTGCTGGGCTACAATTTCTCGCTCGCCGGTGTGGCCGGGCGCGTCAAGACCACCACCCGCGGCGAGGCGGAAGTCGTCGCCCTGGCCGGCGCGGTGGAAGATCCGATCCCCAACGGCATGGTCTGGAACATGGTCTATGATCCGGACGCGCCAAAAGGATTTCATCCACCCGCCACTCATGAGGAATTCTGGGACCGCTTCACCTATTTCATCAACGCGGTGATTCCCGTGGCCGAGGAAGCCGGCGTCACGCTCGCGCTGCATCCGGACGATCCTCCGATGCCCACCCTCCGCGGCCAGCCCCGTCTCGTCTATCAACCGCGTTTCTATCAAAAGATGGCGGACATCAACCCGAGTCCGCGCAATGCGATGGAGTTCTGCGTCGGCACTGTGGCGGAGATGTCCGAGGGCGACGTCGCCGAAACCATCGACCTCCACAGCCGTCAGGGCCGTGTGGCGTACGTCCATCTGCGGAATGTCCGCGGCAAGGTCCCTAACTACAGTGAGGTCTTCATCGACGAGGGTGATGTGGACATCGCCGGGATCCTGCGCATCCTCCACCGCAACGGATTTGATGGAGTCATCATCCCGGATCATGCTCCGCAAATGACCTGCGACGCGCCATGGCACGCCGGCGTGGCCTACGCGATGGGCTACCTGAAAGCAAAAATGGAGGAGGCCATGCGTGAAGAATGAACTCACCTTGCTGATCGGCTCGTACACCCAACCCGAAGCGCACGTGCCCGGTGCCTGCGGTGAAGGCATCGTCACCTGTTCTTTCGATCCGGCCACCGGTCGCCTGGAGAAACGCAGCGTGTTCAAGGACATGCTCAATCCGTCCTATCTGGCTTCCGATCCAACGGGCCGCAAGGTGTTTGCCGTTTCCGAAAACATCGCGGGCGAGGGGACCGTCTGGCAGTTAGCCTGCGCTGCCGATGGCGCGCTCACGCCTACTGTCCAACAGAATTCCCACGGGGCGGCCACCTGCCACGTCGCCGTGCTGCCGGATGATCGCGTCTGTGTCACCTCCTTTTTCGGCGGCACCGCGGTCTATCGTCTAACGAACGGGAAGCTGGCCCCGGCGGAGCGCGTGTTCCGCTATCAGGGGAGGGGAGTCCATCCGCAGCGTCAGGAGGCCTCCCACGCCCACCAGGCGGTGGTTTCGCCGGACCAGCGGTGGTTTTACGTTTGCGACCTCGGCGCTGACTGCGTCTGGCAGCATGACATCGCCGCCAATGACGCGCCCGTCGGTCTGCCGATGCCCGCGGGCCACGGCCCGCGCCACATGGCGTTTCATCCCTCGCTGCCGCGCGCCTGGGTCCTGGGCGAGCTGACAGGTGCCGTTGCGGTCTGCGATTGGAATGCGCAAACCGGCGCGCTGGCGGTGGTGGCAATCACTCCCGCCATCGAAATGGATGCCTCCGCGGCAGCCATCCGCGTTCATCCCACGGGCCGGTGCCTGTGGACATCCACGCGGAAACATCCCGCCCTGCGGGCCTATCAACTCGATGCTTCCGGCCTGCCCGGCACCTGCACCGAAGTTCCTCTAAGCGCAGGCGAGCCGCGCGATTTCACCATCTCTCCGGACGGACGCTGGCTGCTCGCCGCCACGCAGCAGGCTGACGAAGTCGTTGTGATCGAACTCGATCCCTCCACCGGTCTGCCCGCCGGAACTCCGCACCAATTTTTTCCCATCAACACGCCGGTCTGCGTGTTTTTTCCAACCGAAATCAACCACTCATGAAAGCCTGGAACAACGATCAAGAACTCTACGACATCGCCCGCAAGGAGCTTTTCACCTGCGTCGTCGGCGACGTGTTGGACAAGCTCGGCCGCTTCCATCAGTTCCTGCCGCCGCAGATCCAGCCGCTGCGTCCGGACATGGTGGTCATCGGCCGCGCCATGACCGTGCTCTCGGTGGATGTCTTCGCCGAAAAAATGGAAGGCACCGCCAATCCGCTCATGGCAAAGCCCTTCGGCCTCATGCTGGAGGCGCTCGACGATCTCAAGCCGGGCGAAATCTATCTGAATACCGGCTCCTCGCCGCGCAACGCCCTGTGGGGTGAACTGATGAGCACGCGCGCCATCCAGCTAGGCGCCGCCGGTGCGGTGTTGGACGGCTACACCCGCGACACCCACGGCGTGCTGGGCCTCAATTTCCCCACCTTCAGTTGGGGGCGTTACGGCCAGGACTCCGCGCCGCGCTACAAGGTGATCGATTACCGGGTGCCGATCGAGATCGGCAAGGTGCGCGTGAATTCCGGCGACATTCTCTTTGGCGACATCGACGGGGTGCTGGTCGTTCCCAGGGAGCTGGAAGAGGAAGTGTTCACGCTCGCCTTGGAGAAAGCCCGCGGCGAGAAATTGGTGAGAAAAGCCATCGAAGGCGGCATGAGCGCCTGCGCCGCGTTCGAGCAGTTTGGCATCATGTGAAGTCCGTCAACCCAAGTTGCCATGAAAATCTATCAATCCTGTCTCCTCTCCATCCTTTCGCTGGTGTCGCCCGCTTTTGCGGAGGTATCCGTGAAAACGGAACAACTCAAACCCGGTGACGCCACCTGGAAATTCAAAGGGATTCCCGGACCGTCGAAATCCGATATCGCCGAGGGCGCGGAAATCACCCGCACGGCCGGCAACCTGGATCCGTCCAGCGCTACGGTGGAAATGCTGATCAACGGCAAGCTCCCGGCGGGCCCCGGTGATCTCCCCCAATGCGCTTTTTTCGCCGGCCTCAGCAGCTTCGTCATGGACCTCGGAAAGCCCCAACCCGTCGCAGCGGTCAACAGCTACTCATGGCACGAGTTTGCCGACGACCAGGGTGCCCGCGGACCGCAGGTTTACACCCTCTCCGGCTCCAACGACCGGCAGGGGTGGACCACAATCGCCGACGTGGACACCCGGCCTAACAAAAACGGCGACGGGTGGGGCGGCAAGCATGGTGCCAGCATCACCGACAGCACCGGCAAACTCGGCGACTTCCGCTACCTCAAGTTCGACGTGCAGCCCACCTATTCACCCAAGCAGGGCAACGTCCTCTGGACCAACACCCTGTTCAACGAAATCGACGTGCACACCGCAACCACGCTCGCCAAGGCGGGCGATGCCACCACGGCCGAACCGGTCAAAGTCACCGACGTGTGGGTCGTTTTCAAAACTCACTTCGACCTCGGCTTCACCGATCAGGCGGAGAATGTCTTCGAGCGCTACCGCGTCGAGATGATGGACAAGGCGCTGGGTGCCATGGACCAGAACCGCACGCTGCCCGCCAACCAGCGCTTCACCTGGACGGTGCCGGGCTGGCCGCTCGACGCGCAGATTCTCGGGCCGAAACAAGACCCCGCCCGCAAGGCGAGGATCGAACAGGCCGTCAAGGAAGGCACACTGGCCGTCCATGCCCTCGGCGGCACCGCCCACACCGAGTCCTTCGACCTCGAAACACTGGTGCGTGACTTCGCGTTTTCCGACCATGTGGCCCGCACCTACGGCCGGCCGCTGCCCATCGCCGCCAAGCTGACCGACGTGCCTTCGCACAGTTGGGTGCTGCCAACCCTGTTGGAGCATGCGGGAGTGAAATTCCTCCACATCGGTTGCAATCCAGCCAGCCAGTGGCCGCGTGTCCCGCCCTTGTTCTGGTGGCAGGGAGCGGACGGATCGCGGGTCCTAACCGCCTACACGCTCGATTACGGCGGGAGCCTGCTGCCGCCGCCTAACTGGCCCGCCAGAAACTACCTCGCCATGATCATGACCGGCGACAACCACGGCCCGCCAAGCCCCGCCGAGGTCGCCAGCTACCGCCAGCAGTTGGAAACGGCCCTTCCCGGCGTGCATGTCCACCTCGGCACGCTCGATGACTTCGCGAAAGCGACGCTGGCGGAAAACCCGGATCTCCCGGTCGTCCGCGGTGACATGCCGGACACCTGGATCCACGGCCTGTTGTCCAATCCCGCCGCCACCAAGTCGTTCCGCAACACGCAGGCACTTGAACCCGCCTTGGATGCCCTCGATACCCAGCTCCGCGTGTGGGGCCTTACGCCCTCCCCGCTGAAAGAATCCCTCGCCAAGGCCTACGAACAAACCTTCCTCTACGGCGAACACACCTGGGGCATGAACGCCGAATTCGGCCCGCGCACGGCTTACGGCGAGAACTGGAAAAAATGGCTCGCTGACATGGAAAAGGAACCCGTGCCCGCCGATGGCGACTACACCAGGATTCCCCGTGGCTCGAAGCGCAAGTGGATGCAGTCCTATCAGGACCACCGCGACTACGCGCTCACCGCGGAGAAGATCGTGACCAAGGAAACCGACGACCGCCTCGCGCTGCTAGCAGCTAACGTCGAAGCGGGCGAGGACTCTATCGTGGTTTACAACGCGCTGCCATGGAAGCGCAGCGGATTCGTGGAGGTGAACGGCAATCAGCTCTACGCCAAGGACGTGCCCGCCGGTGGCTATCTCACCATGGCCGCTCCCCCGGAAAAGTTTTACGACTCCGACGCGACCACCCTGGAAACGCCGTTTTTCAAAGTCGTCTTCGACCTCGAACGCGGCGGTATTTCCTCGCTGATCGAAAAGTCCAGCGGGCGCGAACTCGCGGACAAGGCCTCCCCCTATGCGCTCGGCCAATACCTTCACGAACGTTTCAGCACCAACGAAGTGAACCGTTTTTTTCACCCCTATTCCCGCATGCAAAGCGGCTGGGGCCTCAATGATCTCGGCAAACCCGGGATGCCGGACGCGGGAAAAATGCCCTATCAGGCCAGCACGCCCGGCGGTTGGGAATTGACGGTTGATCGCGATTCTGCCGGAGACCGCGCCGTTCTAACTACCACCCAATGCGATGATCGCGCGAAAGGCTACCGCCTTACCTTCACCTTCCCGCACGATGCGGCATGGGTGGACACCGAATGGCAGGTCGCCGCCAAGGCTCCCGAAAAACACCCGGAAGGCGGCTGGCTCTGCTTCCCGTTTGCGGTGGAAAATCCGCATTTCACCGTCGGCCGCCCCGGTGCGCCGATCGACCCTACCAAGGACATCGTCCCCGGCAGCAACCGCCACCTCATGGCCGTCGCCAGCGGCGTGGCGATCACCGGCGAGGACGCGTCGGGCGCGGCGCTGTGCCCGATCGATTCGCCGCTCATCTCGTTAGGCCAGCCCGGCCTGTGGTGGTGGACCATGGATTTCGTGCCGAAAAAACCCGTCGCCTTCGTCATCCTCTATAACAACATGTGGAACACCAACTTCCCGCTCTGGCAGGAAGGTTCGTGGAGCGAGCGGGTCCGCTTCTGGCCGCTGGCAGCTAGGTCGAAAACCAACGAGGAGCTTGCCGTCCGCTCCTGGGAAGCTCGTCTGCCGTTGTTAGGTGCGGCGGTCACCGCGCAAAATGGCACCTTGCCAGCCACTAACGGCGGCGTGGAGGTTTCCCGCCCCGGCGTGCTGGTCACCGCCTTTGGCGAAAATATCGACGGCAAGGGCATCGTGCTGCGGGTGTGGGACCAAACCGGTGAATCCGGCGACCTGACCGTGACGGTGCCCGGCAAATTCACCACCGCCACCCCGGTGGACCTCCGCGGCGAAAACCCCGGCCACCCACTGCCGGTCCGCAACGGCAGGATCACCACCCCGCTCAAAGCCTACGCCCCGGCCAGTTTCATCCTCAACTAACATCCCTAGAACCATCGCCATGACTCCCAGAAAAAAGCTCACAGTCAAAGACATCTTCGATCTCAAAGGCAAACGCCAGCTCACGGAAATCTTCGTCGTTACCGCCGAAGAGGCGGCCGCGTGCGAGGCCGCCGGCATTGACATGCTGGTAACGATGGGCGGTGACATGCTCCGTGCCGTCCGCGAGGCAGCTCCTAACACGTTTGTGACCGGCGCGCTCGAGTATGGGAAAGTCGTGTCCGCCACCGATGCGGTCACCCAGGCTTTCGATCGCATGAATGCCGGCGCCGATGCGGTCTACGCCCGGATGAGTCCGGAATGGTTGCGCGAGATGACCAAGGAACACATCCCGGTCGTGGGCCACGTGGGCATGATCCCTCAGATCCGCACGTGGTGGGGCGGCTTCAAGGCTGTCGGCAAAACCGCTGACGAGGCGCTGCGGGTCTATCAACACACCCTCGCCCATGAGGAAGCCGGCTGTATCGGTGTGGAAATGGAAGTCGTTCCGGCGCGCATCGCGGCGGAAATCGCCAGGCGCGTGAAAATCTGTGTGCTGTCGATGGGCAGCGGCGGCGGTTGTGACGCGCAGTATTTGTTTTCCTGCGACATCCTCGGTGCCAATCAAGGACACGTCCCGCGTCACGCCAAGGTCTATGGCAATCTCCACGCAGAGCTCGGACGCGTCCATCAGTTGCGCGCCGAGGCTTACCTTGGCTACAAGAATGACGTGGACGCCGGCACCTTTGCGTCTCCTGAAAACACCGTCGAGGTCGAGGATCGCGAACTCGAGAAGTTTCTCTCGGAGATCGACAAGGTCTGAGGGAGGCGAGCCGCCGCTCTTTGCGCGGCCTCGCCGCCACCCACGCCTTGCTGAAAGACATTACGCTGCTTTTTGAATCGGAAGGTTTCGGCGCTGCAAAACGGGTTCCGCTACTCGATGGATGCCTTCACCTACATTCTGCAGTCCTCATACGGCAGCCCGGAAGTCGACAAGGCCACCCCGAAAATCACCGGCGTCACCGTCTCTCCCGACAAGAAATCCGTCCGCCTGAAGATCGACGGCCTCGTCCGCGGCCACGTCCATCACCTCGATTCCAAAGGCGTGAAATCCGCCGCTGGCGAAAATCTCTGGCACGCCGCCGCCTGGTACACTCTCAACGAGGTTCCTAACTGACAGCCCAAGGAATTCATTTCGCCTCTTTTGTTGGTCCCGCGCCTTTTGAACATCAAAGGGAAGAGACTCTGTTCTGATCACTAAAAGTGAGTACCCCTCACACCATGTCCGCAATGCCGTCGGCGAGGCGGTCAATGATCTCCTCGTCGGTGCGCGGATTGAAAAGCACCGCCTTCCACGCGGGCAAGGCGATGCCGTGGGGTTGGTAGCCGATCGAGGTGGTGAAGCTCAGCCGCGCGTCGCGTGCCGGGTCCATCGATTCCTGGCGCTTGTCGAACAAGCGGCGGATCTCGGCGGCGTAGCCGGCGAATTTCTCCGGTGCGAGCTGGCCGGCCTCGAGGCGGGCGAGGATGTCGCGCGCGTTGCGGCCCTTGGGCAGGACCCACCAGACCACCGCCGGGCCGGTGGTGTTAGGGTTGAGGACCACGCAATGGTCGAGCGCGGCGATGCGGTCCTTGAGCCGTTGCGCGAGTTCCAGCGAACGTGCGATGAGCAACTGCCAGCCGGTCATGCCGATCGCGTTGAGCGAGGCCATCACCGAGTAGGGTCCCAGCGCCGGCCGCGAGCATTCGAGGGTGAACAGGGCTGGATCGCGCCGTCCGTCGGCCTCCGAGAAATACGGCGTCTCGCTCACGTCACGTGCGAGGTAACGGAGGTCGGCGCGGTTGTTTACCAGGAAGGCGCTGCCGGGATAATGGCCCCAGCCCATCTTGTGGAAGTCGATGGTGATGCTGTCCGCCAGCCGCAGGCCGAGGGCGTGCGCCTGGGCGCGTCCTACCAGCGGCAGCAGCCCGTCGGAAAATTCGTGCGGGTTGCGGGAAAGGTCGTACTCGGCGAGAAAACTGAGTGCCCAGCCGACGGCCGCATCGACATGAAGCTGCGGCACGGGCATGCCGTGGGCTGCCGCGCGCGCGGTGATGACCTCGCGGATGCCGGCGATATCGTCCACGCCCGAGGCATCGGTGGTGCCGAAGGTGGCGGTGACGAAGGCGACCTTGGTTCCTTCCGAGTAGAGCCGGTCGAGCGTTTCGCCTAGCAGGTCGAGCCGCATCGCCATGTTGGCGTCCGTCGGCACGGCATGGAGTTGTTCAGTCCCGAGGCCCAGCCAGCCGGCGACGCTGCGGTTGCTGTAGTGAGCGGCGGAGGAGACGATGCCGGCGAGCTTTTCCCCGCGCAGGCCCTGCTGCATCGCACCGGGCAGGACCTTTTCGATACCGATCCGCGCGCCGTAGAGATTGGAAATGGTGCCGCCCATGGTGAATACTCCCCACGGGTCGCGCGTGTGATAGAAGAGGAGGTTGGCCAGGGTGGTCACCGCCTTGATCTCAAGTTCGTTAGAGCGCTGGCTGTAGGTGTCGGTGCAGAGGTTGGGATTCTTCAGCAGGCAGGCGAGCGCCCCGACCAGCGAGGCGTAGTTGGCCGGACCCTTGACGTTTTCCAAGTGCAGCGGTGATGACCAACTGTCGGTGCCCCAGAAGTAGGGAAACACCGCGTCGCGCGCGTCCTTGAGGTTGCCCGGCAGCATGTGGATTTCCGGGTTGGCGCTGGCGGTCTCGTAGTTCTGGGCCATCTGCCCCACTGGCGGCAGGGTGTCCTCGGCAGTTAGGGCGTTGAGAAACTCCCGGAAGATCCCGGTGATGGCCTGCGGATCGCATTGGAAAAACGTGCGCAGGATCTGGTCATGCATTTCCCGGTTCATGATGGATTATCGCCTCGTCCCACGGCTTCGTGCGAATCATTTCGGCGGGGTGCTGCAACAAAGCATGTATCATTTCACAAGGGAATACTGGTCGTGCGCGGGGAAAGCCGTGTTCAATGTGCATGCCCGAAGTGGCAAAACCCAAACAGTTTCAACCGCCCGGCTCCACGGGGGCAATGCTACCCCGGACGTGACGGTTGGGGCGCACGCTGCTTGAACCGACTCGACAAGTCACGCGCTGTGACTGAAACCTCCTGATAGCCCACCGACCATCCGTTCAAAATCCGCCATGAGACTGATCCCCGTCATTATTTCGACTCTCCTGTTGCTAGGGGCTCCCTTGGGCTACGCTAGGTCGCCTCAAGCTGCCGACCCGCATCTGCCGACCAATGCCACGCGGTTGATGACCGGCGTCCGGCGCCACACCAGCATCGTCGAAATCAAGACCGGCCGGATGGATGCCTGCCGGAAGCTGTTCGCCGCGGTTCCCGAGGAGGTGGGGGCACTGTATCATAGGGTCCGCATCCGCAACATGACCCGCTATCTCAAGGAGCTTGGCGGCAAACCCTACCTCATCACCTATTTTGAATATGTCGGCAGCGACTTCGCGGGAGATATCGCCCGGATCGAAGCCGCGGAAGCCATGAAGAACTGGCGTAAGTCCGTTGAGGAATTGCTGGTCTCGCCACAAGCCCGGGTATGGGAGGACGTGGAAGAGGTGTTTTACACCGAAGGCGCGGCTGGTGTGCTCCCCGTTCCGGAGAAATACGCGCGCATCGGCATGATCACCGGATTGAAGCCGGAAAAGGAGGCGGAATACCGCACGCTTCACGCCACCACCTGGCCTGGCGTGCTCAAAGGCATCAGGGACTGCAACTATCGGAATTTCACCATCCGGCTCGCCGAGGTGGACGGCAACCTGTTCCTCATCGGCTATCTGGAATACGTCGGCAGGGATCCGGCAGCCGATGCCGCCGCGGGCAAGGCGCTGCCGGTCAACAAGCGATGGTGGAAATTCACCGACGCCTGCCAGAAGCCGCTGCCCGCCGCCGAAGCAAAAGGCGAAATCTGGGATGGCCTGGAGGAAATCCAACATTTGGATTGAGAGGTATGACGATGGATTCTTTCACATCAAAAATCAGCAATCAACGATCGTCGTTCGTCAATCCCGCTGGCTGGCGTGGAAGAATTGACGATTGATGATTGATGAACTTTGATTTCTGATTTTTGAAGATGTGCCGCATTCATCCCTCTTCCCGCTCTCAACCATCAACTCTCAACCATCAACTTATACATCATGCTCACCACTCTCGATCTCACGATTCTCCTCACCTACCTCGGCCTGTTATGGGGCGTGGGCCTTTGGATCGCCTTCCGCCACCGCAAGCACGACGCGGATTTCATGCTCAACCGGCACTACAGCTGGTTCAACATCGGCAGCTCCATCTTCGCCACCAACATCGGACCGGTTTTCCTGATCGGCAACGCCAGCGCCGCGTTCGCCGCAGGCATGGCCACCGCCAACTTCGAGTGGCTGGCCTGGATCTTCCTATTGTTGTTAGGAATGGTTTGCGCGCCCTACTACATCCGCATGCGGATCACCACCATGCCGGAGTTCATCCGCCGGCGCTTCGGCCGCCAGGCGGCGGACTTCCTCTCGCTCTATGGCCTGTTCACCGTCATCATCCTGTGGATCGGCGGCGATCTGTTTGTCGGTGGCAAGCTGCTGCACCAGATGCTGAATTACCCCGAAACGACCTGCGTGGTGGCGCTGGCGGTTGTTTTCACAACCTTCACGGTGGCGGGCGGGTTTTCCGCAGTGATGGTGACGGACACGGCCCAGGCGATCATGATGATCGTTTCGATGGTGGTGCTCAACGTCATCGCCTACAACCGCCTCGGCGGCCTCGATGAACTGGTGAAGAACGTCCCCGGGGAATTCTGGCAGGTTCTGCGGCCTGCGAACGATGCGAAGTTTCCGTGGGTTGCGATCATTCTGGGCTATCCGGTCATCGGCTTCTGGTTCTGGTGCACGGACCAGACGATCGTCCAACGGATGCTCGGCGCGCGTGACCTGAAGCAGGCGCAGTACGGCACCATCTACACCGGTTTTCTGAAAATCCTGCCGCCGTTCCTGTTCCTGATGCCCGGCATTTTCTGCCTCGCTCTCAAACCGGACCTCGACGATCCGGACAAGGCCTTCCTCACCATGCTGACGCACTTCATGCCTGTCGGAATGATGGGCCTGATGATCGCGGTGCTGTTTGCCGCAGCGGTGGCGGGCGTGGCGGGCGGGTTGAATGCCTTCAGCACCATCTTCACGATGGATATCTATAAAGGCAAACTGCGGCCGTCAGCCTCGGACCATCAACTCAAGCGGGTGAGCCAGATTTCCATCGTCGTGGTGTCGATCGCCGCAGTCGGTGTCGCGCTGCTGTTACAGGGCTCGAAAAAGAACATCTTCGAGACCCTGCAGGGCATGATCTGTTATTTCGCGCCGCCGATGACCTCGATTTTCCTGCTGAGCCTGCTCTGGAAACGGGTGACCACCAAGGGTGTTCTCGCCACCCTCTACATCGGGACTGCCGTGTGTCTGACGGTCGGTGTGCTCTCGTTGCGGGAACTGCTGCCGGTTTCGCCTTGGACGCATTTCATGATGCTGACGTTTTTGCTGTTCCTTTTCTGCATGGCCATCCTCGTCGGCGTCTCGCTGTTGACTCAACATTCCGATTGCGAGGAACCGCTCGCGACGGCGAGTGCGGGAGTCGCCGTCGATGCTGCCGGGCAAGGAGCGGGCCGTAGCGGGTGGGTGCTGTGGGGCATGCTGGCCGTGGTCATGGTCGGTCTTTACGCCGGCTTTCAAACGATGTCGGCGAAGCGCCAGAACGTGGAAATCTATCTTTCTCCGGATGGCCGCGATGACGGTTCCGGCCGGGCGGTGAGTCCGTTCCGCACGGTGGACCGGGCGCGCGGGGAAGTTAGAAAAATGCAGGCGGATGGCCGGCTGCCGGAAGGCGGCGTCAATGTCTGGCTGCATAAGGGAATCTATCCGAGCGAGGCTCCGCCGCTGTCAGCACCTGAGGATTCCGGAGTCCCCGGGAAGCCGATCCGCTGGCGGTCCTTTCCAGGCGAGAAGCCGGTGTTTCAGCCATAACGGTGGTATGCAAAATCAGAAACCACGGAGATCAGGAGAAGCTGTCTGCCCCTTGGCTGACTCATTGGATTTCCAGCCCGTGGAAATTACCTGCGTGCTCGACCGGGGTGGGGATGCAAGATACGCTCCTCCCCGGCAGTAATTACCCACTCCCGCGCCGTCCTTCCCTAACCCACCAATGATCATGTCCACCCACACTCGTCGAGAATTCGCAATACTTGCTTTGGCCGCTCTGCCCGCCGCAGGCTTGTTATCCACCGTGAGCCGGCTCAGCGCCGCGGAAGCCCCGGCCAAGCCCGACTCGAAGGTCGCCGGCGTGCAGATTGGAATCAACGTGCCCTACAGCTTCGGCAACGCGACCATGAGTGGCGATGACATTCTCAGGAACTGCGTTCAGCTTGGCCTGAGCGCCGTGGAATTGCGCACCCAGCCGGTGGAAGCATTCCTCGGCCTGCCGGCGGAACTCACCAGCTCCACGAAAGGCGAAGACAAGAGTGCCGCCGCGACGAGGGCCGGGAAACTCAGCGAGTGGCGCAAGGGCGTCTCCATGGATCGCGTGAAGGAATTCCGCACCAAGTTTGAAACCGCGGGCGTGTTGATCGAGATCGTCAAGGTCGACGGTCTTTTCAAAATGACCGACGACGAGTTGGATTACTCCTTCGCCCTGGCAAAGGCACTCGGCGGCCGGGCGATCTCCTCGGAAATCTCCCACGCCGAGGCGGAACTCAAACGCGTCGGGCAGTTCGCCGACAAGCATCAGCTCATGGTCGGCTATCACGGCCACGCCACCACGAAACCGGAACATTGGGAGGCCGCCTTCGCCCTCGCGAAATACAACGGCGCGAATGTGGATCTCGGGCATTTCGTCGCCGGCAACAACACCTCCCCGATCCCCTTCCTCAAGCAGTATCACGAGCGCGTCACTCATGTGCATGTGAAGGATCGGAAATTGAACAACGGACCCAACACGCCCTTTGGCGAAGGCGACACGCCGATCGCGGAAGTGCTGCGCCTGATCCGCGACAACAAGTGGAACATGCAGGCGACCATCGAGTTTGAATACAAGATTCCGGCCGGCTCGGACCTCAATACCGAACTCGCCCGTTCCATCAAGTTCTGCCGCGACGCGCTCGTCTGACTTGGCATCACCGCCATCGAAAACCAGAGGGGATACTCGGTCTCTTCCCATAGGTCGGATAGATCCTGGGCGACCTATGATTCGTTTACATCGGAGCCAGCTCGAGCTTTTCGGAAACCTTGGTTTTAAGCGTTGTGCGGTCGCCTTCGACGATCTCAGCCTTTGTCCCGTTGCGAACCACCTGAATCTTCCTGCCGGACCATGGATTGACGATGGTGCAATCGACACCCTTCTCGCTGGTGATTTTCACATCGGACACGATGCCGCCCTTGAGTTCCGCGGAGACAAGGAAAGCTCCGTCGGCGCGCAGGGTGCCGAAACGGGCGTCGAGGGTGTTAGGCCAGCAAGGGAAGAAGCGCAGGACGCCTTCGTGCGACTGCATCAGCATCTCGTTGACCGCCGCCGACGGGGAGACATTCTCGATGCCGCCGCCGCCGAAGTAGAGGATTTTGTTCGGCATCGAATGTTTGTCGTACATGCTCCGCATCCCGGTGAGGATTTTCTCCGGCGGATAACCGATGCGCGCACAGGCGGCATACCACGATGAGGAACCGTTGTAGTCATTCCAACGGTTCATGGCATCGATCATGTTGTTCGAGTTTTCCAACAGCTTCGGATCGCTGTCTAGGCCGATGGCACCGGCGGGGTAGATGTGCTGGATGCCCAAGGTATTGTCGGGCCACCAGGCGGTTCCTTTTTCGGTATAGCGGAACACGGTCTTGCCGCCGCGCTCCTGGGTCGGGAAGGGACTCATTTTTTCCAAAATATCCTTCCACTTCGGGCGTAGATCGGCATCCGCTCCGAGCGCCTCGCTCATGTCGAGCATGTTGCGGTAGAGTGCGCGCACGAGGCCGAGCGTGAGGATGGGATTGAAGTCCGAACTCACACCGGAGCGCCCACCGCCGCCGGATTGTTCGTGGATGGCGTCGTGTTCGATGACATAACGTCCGTTTTCGAATTTGAGGTAGTCCGTCCAAAACTCCGCGGTCTCGCGCAGGTAGGTGTATCCGGTTTTTTCCAGCCAGGCCTTGTCGCGCGTGGCGCGCCAGTAGTCGCCGTAAATCAGCGCCGCATAGGCGGTGTTCGAGCGTTGGGCGTGGTCGGCTCTATCGCCTTCGGGACACATGCCCCAGGGGCCGATGGATACCGGCAGATGGATGCCTTTCCAACCGCGTTCCTTCGCGATGCGGAGGCCTCGCGGGATGGATTGGTTCATCGCGTCGAAGAAGGGCGACGCCAGCTCAGGCCGGTTGGCGGCGAACACTGAATAGAACGGCGCCTGGAAGTTGTAGTTCAGGTGGAAATCGCCATGCCACGCGGTCTTGTCCATGGTGATCCAGTTCCCCCACAATCCGGGTGCGACCTTGCCCGCGCGACTGCATGAACCGAGGACATATTGGGACGAATACCAATGTTGTTCGATGACCTTGTCGGGAATCTCGATGAAAGACTTGCCCCAGAAATTCGCCCACCATGCCTCGTGGGCGGCGGCGCAAACGGCGGCTTTTTCCTCGGTCATTCCGCCGCTTTCTTTCTCCGCCTTCGTCACGGGATCCTTGGCGTCGAGATCGGAGATAATGCAGGAGACGAGGGTGCGTTTGGATCCCCGGGCCAGGGTGAACCGGTCGCCATTCACACCGAGGATGCGCGTGGCCATCGCCACCGTGCGCGCGTCTGGCAGGCCGGCGTCGGGAGCGTATACGAAGGAAAGTCCGTCGCTGCCCTCGGAGCCGAGACTCTTGGCGGGTTTGCCATCGAGATATACCTTCATGCTCTTGCCGTCGAAGGTGCCCGCCACATGGATCCAGTTGCCTTTCGGGAGCGCGGCGTCGGTCTGCACAAAAGTGCCGTTGATGCTCAGGCGCAGGTGGCCGCCGGAAAGGCCGAGACTGTAGGCCTTGCTCCATTCGCCAGTGCTCACGAGGTAGTTCGCCTCAGCGGGGTCAAAGTCGTCCACCAGGATCCATCCCGCCACGGTCAGGCCCGTGGAAACGGCGGGTGCCGCGAGTGGTTCGACGTTTGTGCCGTCGAAGTTTTTGGTTTTATCGTGAGCGGACTTCGCCAGCGCGGTGATTTCATTTTGGGAGAGCGCACGATTGAGGACGGCAAGTCCGCTGGTTTTTCCTTTGAAGAACCAGCGGCGTGCGCCGACCTGTTCGCATCCGGTCAATACTGGACTCGCGGGCGCGTTCACTTGCATGGGTATGGTTGGCCCGCCCTCGCCCTTGCCTTGGCGCACGGCGATGTCCAGCGGTGTCGTGCCGGTGTTAGCGAGCGTGAGGAAGAGGCGGTTGGCGTTCGCGTCGACAAAGGAGCGCACGCTCAGGCCGGAGGAGCCCTTGGCGAAGTCGCCCGTCCAGCGCGCACGGCGCATGTCACCGGTGGCCTTGTACGGTGCGCCGGCCAGCGCGGGGGCGAGTACCCGGATTTGCCCGACAGCCATCGGCGACTGCGACTGTTGCCCCCAGAAATCATTTTTGCCGATGTGGAAACACAAGGCGTCGGGGTTGCCCGAGATCGTCACGCCGACATCGCCGTTTCCGAGGAGCGGACCGTCCACCATCTTCGCGGTCGGGATGCCATTTGCCGGGGCGGAAAAGGTGATGACACTCGCGTCCGCATGGCTCAGGCCTTCGGCGGTGATGGAGTCAGGGGGGGGCGAAACAGAACCAGGCGCCGCGTGTGCGAAGCGGCTCGTGAAGCACGCGGCTAACAGGATGATTCGGGTGGAGGAATTCATGAAATCAATCTTCAGGAAGGGTGCGATACCAAGTGAAATAGAGTGCCACACAGCTCACCGCGAAAATCCCGGAGCAAATCATTCCTTCAGTGTTCCAGTGTCCGAGGAAATAGACGGGAGCCATGTAGAGGGAGAACGATGCGATCAGGCCGAGCGCGACATTGAGCACGATCTGTGGCACAGGGATGGCTGTGGCCATTTTCAATCCGGCTTGCGATGCCTTGGCCGCCGCATCCTTCCAGAATCCGAAGGGTCGAACCTTCGCATAGAACGCCACGGTCGTTTCATCCTCAATCGGCGGGGTGAGACACGAAACGATGACGCACGCGAGTGTGGATGTTGCCAGCGTGACATAGGTGTAATAACTCTCCGGCCATGCCTTGAGGAAATGTCCTTCCGGCACGAAGGCGCGGGCTAACATCGCCAACGAGGGCACCAGGCTGACCACACAACCGGCGGCGAAGCCCCAACCGTTCATGCGTCCCCAATACCAACGGAACGCCAGCGGCACCACGAAGCAGGTCAGCAAGCCGCCGAGCATCCAGCCCCAGATGACGTTGAGCGCGCTGCCACCGCCCTTCGCCTGGGATTCCACCATGAAATAGCCAATCGCGGCCGCCAGCAAGGCAAGGGCACCGGTCACGACGTAGCTCACCCGGACCAGCTTGCGATCGGAGTCCGCGACTTCCGGCGCGATCAGTGGCTGATAGAGATCTCGCACGATGATCGATGCGCAGGCGTTGATCTCCGAGCAAAAGCTGGTCATGAACGATGCGGAAAGGCCGGCAACGACCAGGCCTAACATTCCAGGCCCAAGCAAGCCGGACTGGAGGAATTTAGGCATCACGCATTCCGGATCGCTGGCGATCTGCGAACGATAGAGCGTGTATCCGAGGAAACACAGGCCGGCGGTCATGATCCAGCGGGGAAAGCCGAGGAACTGCCACAGCGCCGCCAGTTTCGCCGCTTCCTTCACATTGGTGGCCGCCAGGAACCGTTGCTCACCATAACGCCCGCCGGCACCGCCGACACAGCCGATCATGCCGACGACGGAAAATGCCAAAGTCGCACCGATGAAATCCTGCCAGCCCTTGTAGCCTTCCGAGGCGGAGAACATGCCAATCCGTGGCACGGCTTCCGGCAGCAGGGATTTCCAGTAATCCGGATTCACCGCGGCGGCACCGGCACCATGGGTCACCGCGGCGTGAATCGACTCTGCGGTGTATTGTTTGTAACAGACAAAGCCGACAATGAACGCCACCGCAAACAAGACGATTGTTTGCAGGAATTCGCTGAAGATGACTCCTTTGAAGCCGCCGAACAAAACATAGACGCTGGTGATGGCGACGATTCCCAGTGCGAGTGCGTGGGCGTTGTGACTAGGCAAGCCGAACACCACTGCGAACTTGTGGGTGATGATGTAGGACATGCACAGCGAGGCCACCGAGAACAAGGTGATCATGAAGGCGAAACTGGTGCGCGCTACTTTCGCTCCCGTGCCCACGCCGAAGCGGATCTTGTTGAGCTCCGCCGAGGTGATGCCTCCGCAGCGGCGGATCCAAATGCCCGAATAGGCCATCAGGAACACCGCGTTGGGCATCCACCATACGAGCGTCACCCAGAACGACTTCATTCCCAACACCATCAGGATTGCCAGGTTCCAGACCGTGCCATTGATCGAAAAATTCGTCGAGGCGCCGGATGCCGCGAGCATCCACCATTTGTTCTCGGCTCCCAGGAAGTAGGATTTTGAGCTCTCAGCGCTGGTGCGTGAAAACCAGAAGCCTGAACCCACCACGACGAGGAAGAAAACGCCGACGATTAACCAATCAATGAATGCCATATGAGATGTGTGTGAGGAAGTTGATAGTGGATGGTTGATTGTTGATTGTTGATAGTGGGAAGAGGGATGATTGAACGGGGGGGCTGATCCCGATCTTTCTATCATCCATCAACCATCAACTCTCTTTCTTGCTTTAGAGGGAAACAAGCGACCCCTGGTCCGCTTTTCTGCCTTGGCCAGTGATAGGCCACAACAGACGGGGTTGGTTGAACTTACGGGCGGCTGACCGCAACGCAAGCGGATCGGCCGGACCGCCGAAGGTCAGCAGGCCGTAACGCAGCCGGATGCGGCCGTTCTGGACCCGCGGGAAATTGGTATCCCAGTAATTATTGACCGGCCATGCGAGCAGGAGCGGGTTTTGCGGACGCGGCAGAACATCCAGCGGACGGGCAAAGTGATAGTCGCCAAACTGAACCATCGGCGCATCCGGCGTGAACAACGCCACGCCGCCGCGGTCGTTGGAAATGGCGGCGAACGTTTCAGCCGTGACCCAATTGCGGCAGGATCCCGGCAGTTGATCGTCGTCCACGCGCACGACGCTGCCCGCAGTGTCGAAGCTCGCCTGCCAACCGGCGGGCATCTCCAAGGGAATGGCTAAATAAACCGCATTTGGCGAGGAGTCGGGCAGCAATTCCATTTCCACCTCGAGGGTGATCACCGGATCGTCGGCGGAAAACACGATGCGCTGGGTGAAAAACACCATGCCCGGTGCTTCCAGTTCGCGGAACAGAGTGATGCGGCCATTTTCCTCAATGATCTCACAACGTGTGACGCGGGTGGCTCGTTCGCGCACCGGCGAAAAATCCTGCCAGCACACTTCATCCAGCTTCTCACGGTCCAGATCGCGCTGATAGAACGCGTAGCGCCGGTCCTCGTTCAGGGCGTCCGTGCGCTCGCGGACGAAGGCGAAGAGATCCAGTCCATCGCGCGGCGCAAGCACCTCGCGGTTTTGCTTGCGGTCGAACAACGAAAGGATGCGTCCCGAATCCGGATCATAGCGCAGTTGGTGAAACGGCGAACTGATACAACCCTTGCGTCGCTTATGATTCGCCACAGGAGCGAAGTTTGCCTCGCGGCGCGCGACCGTGTCCACTTCGATTTCATGAGTGACGGCTGGCGACGCGTCGGCCGGCGGGAGTTCGGTTAGTGGGATGGATTGCCACGAGAACGGAGGCAATGTGACCGCTCCGAAGGTGCTGGAATTCGGGCCGGGGAAACGCTCACCCCATGGGCGGCCATCATAAAACATGCGGCTCGCCCGGTAACTGCGGTCTTCTCCGGCGGTGAGCCATGTCGCCGGGAGTTCCACCCGCATCGTCACGGGTTCAGGCCCGGGATTGGCGAGCAGGACGCCCGCGATACCCCGATCCGCCAGCGGATTTTGCGCCAGCTTTTCGAGGCCGTCCATCAGCGCGAATGCGGCCAACTCGTGGCCCTCGTGGGCAAGCACTTGCTTGAGCATCTCGGTGGTCTGCGCCTGTGGATGGGTGTGGTCGGAGTCGTAGTAACCGCAAGTGTGCTCGTCGTAGAGATCCACTTGGAGCATCGCTTTTTGCAGGGACACCGGATGACCGTCTAACACTTTCGCCGCTTCGATCAGCGGTTTCGCCTGACGGTTGCGTGCGGTGGCGATCGGACTGGCGGCACAGCCGAAATTCCAAAAATCCGTCCAATCGCCGCGCATCACCGGCAATTGCGCGTCGGGCACCTTCATCGCGCGTTCACGCAGGTCGTCGAAAGTCGCGTAACGGATGGCAGGGCCGCATTCCGCTTCGTTCCAGCGCTGGATGAGATCCGGCAGGTAGGGGTTCGGGGGCGCATTGTCCCACATCACTGGCGAACAGGTTGAGGAGAGATACACGAAATCGAGCGGGTATTCCAATTGCGTCAGGCGTTGCTGATAGGCCTGCCAGCCCTCCTGCATCCGCTCCACGGAATCGTCCCACGCGTTCAGCAGCTGGTCGAACATCGTGTAGTGGTTGCCGTTGAAAACGCGCAGATTGCGGCCTGAAGGCGCTTCCCACAGGAACATGCCGGGGCGCGGCTTCACCGCGCGGCCGAGATGGATGTTGATGGCCATGACGAACAAATCCACGCCAGCATCCAGCAGCACGTCCGCCAGCGGCCACGGCACGCCGGTGACGTCATGTTGGCAGGCCACCGGGATTTTGCTTCCTAACAATGATTCCAGCTCCGCCTTGCCGTCGAGCAGGCGTTCCAATCCGGCACGATCCGCCAAGGGCGTGGTATGCCAGCGCAAGGCCGACACTCCGATGCGGCCCTGGTGATGAAGTTTCACGAATCGCGCGACGTCCGCCTGCGGGGCCTTGGCCAGCCAGCGGCGCACGGGCTCGCTCGCCTCACACGTCCACTTCGGCCGTGCGCCTTCGGGCAGACCGGCGGTTTCCTCCAGCCAATCGAGGGCTTGATTCATGAACTCCGACTGCAACTCCCAGAAAATCGGCTGCGAATGGGTGTAGCCGATGTCCATGTGGCTGTGATGGAGGACGAGGATTTCGCGGATCGGAGTGACAGGAATGGAACTCATGGAAGGGACGATTGAAACACGAGGGGCGGATTTCATAAACAGACATGTTTTGCACGGGATGGACAATGCCTGCAATCGATGGCAGATCTATTTCATGAACACGACGAGCAAGCGATGCCGGGTCCTGGTCTTGTTGGGCTGGCACGACGAGCGCGTGTTGCGAGCGCTGGTGCGCCATGCCCGCCAAGCCCGCTGGCACATGGAAACCCGGCATTTCTTTGATGAGACACTGCCGCAGGGATGGACCGGCGATGGCATGCTGGTGTCCAACCCGGCGCGCCCGAACCTGTTGCGCTTCATGGTTTCCCAAGCGCCCCGGCAACCCACGGTATTGCTCGAACGTAATCTTCCTCTGCGGTTGAAGTTCGCCGCTCACGTGCACGAGGACAACAAGGCAGCGGGACGGCTTGCGGCGGAACACCTGCTGGCCATGGGCCACAAACACTTCGTCTGGTGGACATCCCAAAGCGGTCCCGTGTCGGAGGAACGACTGGCTGGTTTCCGGGAGGTGCTGGCACAGGCGGGTCTTGACTGCACCCCGCTGCACTATCAGTCCGGCGGGCCGCGCGGCGAGTGGCTGCGACGCCGGACTTGGCTCAGGAAGCAACTGAGCAAACTCCCGCGGCCGGCGGCACTCTTCGCCATGGATGATCAACTCGCCGCCGAAGCCGTGGAAATGTGCCAGGCGTGCGGACTCGACGTGCCAGGAGATGTGGCGGTGGTGGGCGTCGGCAACCTCGAACTCGCCAGCGAGACTTCGCCCGTGCCGATCACCAGCGTGGATCTGGACGAGGAACAAATCGCGCTCACCGGCGCGCGGATGCTGGATCGGTTGATGGACGGCGGCAAGGCACCCGCCACCGCCGTCGTGATTCCGCCAAAGGGGCTGGTGGTCCGGCAGAGCTCGGAAGGACTGGCGGTCACGCATCCGGTCATGCTCCGCACGATCGAGCACTTGCGGGGGAATCTTGCCGATCCCTTCGACATCCACCGCGTTGCCGCCACCGCCGGGGTGTCCGCCCGCACTCTCTATCATCTTTTTCGGTCCGAACTGAGATGCACGCCGGTGGATTTCCTGCAACGGGAGCGGCTGGCACGGGCCAAGGCGATGTTAGGGGACGGTGAATCCCGCATCCATGAACTGGTCCATGCCTGTGGCTTTGGAACCGCCCGCACCATGAACCGCCTGTTTCTCAGCCACGAGGGCTGCAGCCCGAAGGAATGGAGAAGCCAGACGCAATAAGTCCCATCCGCCTTAGGATTTAGAAAGACGCCGCTGATCCCAAGCCGTCAATTCGTCTGTTCAATTCCAGCTTCTCTCCAAAAAAAGCCCCCGGCTCGCAAGGATCCGGGGGCGTGAGGAAAGCTTGGTTGGGAGCCGGGATTTAAGCGACGCGGCGGCGGCGCAACAGGCCCAGCACACCAAGACCGCCAAGCAGTGCCGCGCTGGGTTCTGGCACGGCGGTGATGGTCGTGTTGCCGCCACCGTTAGCGAAGTTCAGTGTCAATCCGCTGCTGGCTGCGAGGGTGAAGTCAGGAGATTCTAATCCGGTATTAGTGCTGACGGCCCAAGCCATGTAATCTGCAACATTGGTGATGGTACCCGGGACGATCAGCGCGCCGCTGGCCCCAATGGTGGTGTTGAGGGAACCTCCTTCGTTCTCTTCCTGAAATTTGAAACCAAGGGTTGTATAGTTCAAGCTGCCGGCGGTGATGTTGAGCGCGTTAGCACCTCCGGTGTATCTCATGGTCCGTCCGCCCATGGTCACTGCCACGCCGCCGCCGAAGTTGATCGTGCCAGTGAGGCTGCCGGCGCTCGTCCCAAGACGGAGGGTAATCGGATCAGCGCTGTTAGTACCGTTCAAAAAGAGGGTGTGCCCTGTCCCTGTCGTGCTGGTCAGATTGAGGATGCCGGAGGCGGGAGAACCTATGAATAGGCGACCACCGTTGGTGCTACCGTCGCCCACGGTGATGCTGCTGCCCTGAATATCCCAAGTGTCGTTACTACCGTAAACATAATCCGGTGCCGGAATGGCAGGGCTGGTCGCGAAAATCACGGTCGTCGCGTGGGTGCTCGTCGTGAATGCGGAGGCTAGAACGATGCCCAGCAGGGAATGATGGTATTTCACGGTTTTTTGGTTTCTGGAGGAGTTGAATACGAATGCCGAACTACGAGTTGCCGCACCGACAGGTATCAAACTGCCACTTATCCGGAGATTCTACGATTGGCAATTTGTGCAACGATGGGACAAAACATGCAGCCACCGTGGAATGCATCAGTCTGCTGTCGCTTTGGGCAATGCAGCCTGCGGGTAGCCCGTCGGTATTGGCGCGGAGGAGCATGATGAAACCTCAGGTTGCCACGCCGCCGCGGCTGCAGGCAGTCCAAGGCGCTTTGTCTGAAAGCTAAGCTAACTTTCCTGATGGTGGATGGATTCTTGACACGGCATTGTAATCGCGAAGGGTGGAGACGTGACTCAATCGACTATTTTGGCGGAAGCTCCGGTATGACCACGCTGCGAAAAAAAACCATTGTGATGGTGCTTTTCGGCTGGAGCGATCCGGAAGGTTTCGTGGCCGTGAGCAATTATGCCCGTAGGCACGACTGGCACCTCGAAATGCGGGCTTACTTCACCGACATGGTGCCGGAACGTTGGAACGGGGACGGGATTCTTTACATTCAGGGAATCCGCGAACGGATCGATCGCTTCGTGATCGAGCAGGCGAAGCGATGCCCGGTGGTCTCCTTGAATGCGAACCTGCCGAAGGGACTCGCTGTTCCCGTAGTCACGGCTGACAACGCCGAGGCGGGCCGCATGGCGGCGCGACATCTCATCGAGCGAGGTCACCGCGATTTCGGCTACTACAGTCCGGTTAGGGGAACGGTTTCGGACGAGCGGCGAAGTGGCTTTGAGCAGGTGGTCCGGGAGTCCGGACATCGCTTGCACATGATTTCTCCGCGGCAAGGGTCAAACCGTTTGCTCGCTTGGTCGGATCAACAGCGGCGGCTCGCCGCGCAGCTCCGCAAATTGCCGCCTCAAACCGGGGTGCTTGCACTGGACGATCTGGTGGCGTCGGAATTCATCGAAGTGGCACTCGAAGCCGGGCGCAGCGTTCCTGATGATCTCGCCGTTGTGGGAATGGGCAACCTGAGTGCCGTTTGCGAGTGTTCGCAAATCCCGATCACCAGCATCGATCTCCGGTCGAGCGAGGCGGCGGAACGAGGAGCTGCCTTGCTGAACCAATTGATGGCCGGCAGGAAGAATGCGAGGGGATCGCTCCAGATTGCTCCGGGAGCCTTGATCGTTCGCGAGAGTAGCGACACCACGGTGGTGCGCGATCCCCGGCTGGCCAAGGTCATCGACTTCATGTGTGCGAATCTCCACCGTTCGTTATCGCTCGACCAGGCCGCCGAAGTCGTCGGCATTTC